>NZ_JBFUIC010000375.1:0-3537 GCF_056402075.1 Pseudomonas sp. P4_C3 | reverse complement strand
GATTGAACGCGGGGTCGAAGCGATCGACGGTCTCGGTCAACATCGAGTGACCGAAGCGGTACACCACATGGGCGAACTCGGCGAGGATTGCCGGGTTGATCGAGGTGTCATATCCATTGGGCGCAAGGAATCCGTCGATCTGCGGCTGAATGGTCCGCGCGAACTCCTCGAACACCAGGTGTTGGTACTGCATTTCGGTGCCGAACTTGGCGGCCTGGAACAGACGTTCGCCGTCCCACACCAACGCTGCGATCCCGGCGGGTGTAGTCGGAATCGCGGCCACGTCGACTGCCAGCCACTCATTGAGGAAGGCCAGGTCGCCGGCGGCTATGAGGGTGTCCTTCGTTTGCTGGACCAGGCGGTTGTGCTCGGAGTGGAACACATGGTGCACGGTGGTCAGGCCAATGTTCTCGTTGACCCGGCCGTCGCCGGCAATGTAGTGGGCGTCGAGCAGTTCGTTGTCATAGGTCAGGTTGTTGCCGCCCGGACCAACGGGCTGCGCATTGCCGACAGCGATGTCGGCATCCGCCTGCAGAACCCCACCGACGACTACCGGTGCGGCATTGTGGGCGATGTCGTCGAGGAAGCCATGCCCGGTGCTCACGGCGCTGGCCAGACTGATCGGAGCAGCCCGGTTGCCTTCGACCAGTTGCGTGACGTCATCAGCTGTCCCGGCGATGCCGTCAGCACCGTTACTGATGCGAATCACCACCTGCGGCATGCCGTTCGGCCCGCGGATGAAGTTGCCGTAAGCATCGGTCGCCAGCAGCGGTACGTTGTGCACATCGGCGTCGGTCAGGTTGATGCCGAGAATGTCACGGGCCTGCGCCTTGACCACCTTCCAGGTCGCCATGCCGCCATTTTCGCCGTTGCCGTCGTCGGCAGTGCCGAACAGACCATCGGCGCCGAGATCGCGGTTGGTAATCAAGCGTCCCGTTGCAACAGGATCGCCGTCCGCATTGAGCACGTACTCGCGCAGGAACACCTGATGCGAAGGGTGCGAGCTGTAGGTCTGGCTCTGGTCGACGAAAGGCGAGGTGGTGTTGGGCTGGCCATCATCGGCAGTGCCAAGTACTCCGTCTGCGCCGGCGGTACGCACCGCACGTGGCAGCACCATGAAGTTGGTCGGGCTGCCCGCTACGAACAACGGATCGTCCGGTTGCAGCGGAATAAACACGAAGTCGGTAGCGCTCTTGGTGACCAGGTCGAGACCGTGGTCGAAGAACTGGCCGAAGAAGGTCATCCACGAGTTGAAGCTGGCGGTCAGGCCGACGTCCGGCGACACGTTGGGCATGAAGAACACGTCCTTGTCATCGGCCGTGCCGAACACGCCATCCAGCCCGGGGCTGGTGACTATCTGTACGCCTTCCTTGAGGACGTCGTCATTACCCGCACCCACCACGCCGAAGTTGAGCACACCGTCCAGGCCCGGGTCGAACGCTGCGGCGTAGGCCGCCGGGTTATTGGCGGTCTGGTCGACGATCAGGTTACTGATGATCCGTGGTTGCGGATCGGTCACCGACCCTGTCCCGGCGTATGCATCCAGAAACGAGGGATCGAGCAGGCGCGGGAAGGCATTGTCCGCGGTGCCAAACTCACTCTGGCCGGTGACCAGGTTGTTGAAGCTGCCATCGACGGTACGCAGGCCGAACGGCACCTGAGTGTTGGGAAGCAAATCAATGAGGCTTGTGCCGTCGGCATTCGCTTCTGCGATAAAGATTTGTTTAAGGATGAACTCCAGGTCCGACTTGTTGAAATTGGCCATTTTGGATTGCCCTCGATCTATTTGGGTAAAGGCACGGGACGAGAAAATCCTCCCGCGCCAAGTCAAGTGCTGGCTTGCGCAGTTTGTTGGTTATGTTTTTTTGCAAGAGCTCTGGCGTTACCCGGGACCCGGGATACACGCCTGGAATTCGCGAAATGAATTGCTCGCCGGGCGATCAGGCAGAGCGGATTCGAGCCCTGGGCGGGCCATGGAATCTGGAAGTGAAGGCGAACGTCCTGGACAGCCCCTTCCCTCTGCAAAAGCACGAAATGATCGACATAATTCTGCTCCTCTCAGGAGAATCACCGCGCCTTGCGTTGCCAAAGCGATGGCAAGCTTCAGGCGGGCGGGTCCCCCGATAACTAAGACTAAAGTTCCATAGCAAATCTTTGTCAATTTTACGTCGATAAAACAGACGACCGGTGTTAGGCCTCACAACTAGCTGTTTTTAAAAGACATATAGGAAGTTGAGTGCAGGTATAGAGCGAAATGTTATTTCTTACTGCCGGGAGTGCATAAAGCAAAGGAATAAAGTCGTAGCGCGTAACGACCTAAGTACCTTTCATGTCCTTCATCCAGAAGAAGGTTGTGTCCTTCCAGCCTTGGGTGGAGAGATTGCGCGCGCCGAACCGGAGGTACGGGTGGCCGTCGAAAAAGGCCTGAAGCAAATACAGAAAGCCTGGGCCGATCGTCTCGGTAGCCCTGATGCGGCATGGGCCGTCATCGCTCAATGTGTGGGAGCGCTAGTCCTGTCCCTAGCAGTCGAGAAAGAACGAACTCACAAGGAAATCATTGCCTCGACCCGCGAAGCTATTGAAAAGAGCTATTTCACGCCGGAAAAATAGAAAAACGTCTCCGATTATGCGAGAGCAGCTCGCAACGCCATGATCATCGCTATCGCTGCAAAACCCTGGTCGATTCAGGCCCTCCCTGAATACCCACACCGAATGCATTCATGAGGCGATTGAGTGGAAGGAGAAAGAGAGGGCATCCATTGCCCTCCCCTCTACTGTTCCGCCCTCCTGCGACGGTACTGACCAGTACCTCAGACGACCAGAATGAAGTCCGTCTGATCAACGGCCGCGCTGTTGACACCCACAAGGCGGATGGAGTCCGCTCCGATCCCGACCACGGTGTCTGCCCCGTCAGCCGTTATGCTCACGTTGGTCGCGAACACCGCGCTAGTGACCCCCATCCCCGTGATATCGAGCAAGTCCTGCCCTGCAGCCGGGTTGGCTTCGAAGTTCAGGATCGTATCGTTGCCGAAGCCTGGGGCAAACGCGAAGATATCGTTGCCGGCGACGCCGCCACTCATCACGTCGTTACCTGCGCCACCGACGAGGAYGTCATTACCCGCCCCCCCCRCGATCRYGTTGTCGAGCGCGTTGCCGGTGCCCGCAAAGTYGCCGCTGCCGCCGAAAAACAGGTTTTCGACGTTGGCRCCCAGGACGTAGCTCCCGAGCGAGGTCCAGACCGTGTCAATACCCTCMCCGCCAAGCTCGCTCACCACGTCCCCAAGCTCGGTGACTTCGTAGACATCGTTGCCGACACCGCCGGYCATCGTGTCGGCACCTGCGCCACCGATGATGAGGTCGTTACCTGCGGCACTGACGAGGAYGTCATTACCCGCCCCCCCCRCGATCRYGTTGTCGAGCGCGTTGCCGGTGCCCGCAAAGTTGCCGCTGCCGCCGAAAAACAGGTTTTCGACGTTGGCACCCAGGACGTAGCTCCCGAGCGAGGTCCAGACCGTGTCAATACCCTCCCCGCCAAGC
>NZ_JBFUIC010000374.1:0-3540 GCF_056402075.1 Pseudomonas sp. P4_C3 | reverse complement strand
ATGGATTGCAAGATGGTGCCCGAAGCCGGAATCGAACCGGCACGCCCTTACGAGCGGGGGATTTTAAGTCCCATGCGTCTACCAGTTTCGCCATTCGGGCGGTAGCGCGGTGAAGCGTCCAGGTTCTGTCAAATAACGATCTGGCAGTTCTGACGCTTGTGCAGCAGAGGTGGAAATATATACATCCCGCCCCGGTGAAGCAAGTTCGCAAATACCCTTTTCAAGACTAAATCTTGCAGGCTACTGCAAATAAAAAAGCTCCGTAAATCATAGATCTACGGAGCTCGTTTATTAGTGGAGGCCGAGGTCGGAATCGAACCGGCGTAGGCGGATTTGCAATCCGCTGCATAACCATTTTGCTACTCGGCCTCAAAACATTTGGTATCTAGTAGCGCGACATCAAATGCGTACAAACTTGGAGCGGGAAACGAGACTCGAACTCGCGACCCCGACCTTGGCAAGGTCGTGCTCTACCAACTGAGCTATTCCCGCGTCTTGGTGTGGCGCATTCTATAGAATCCAGAAGCCCCGTCAACCCTTTGATTCAAAAAAGTTTTATTTCTTTTCAACGTCGGTCTTCAGATGTGGCCAGGCAGCCCGCAGGTACTGGACCATCGACCACAAAGTCAGGCCAGCCGACACCATCAGCAAGGTGTAGCCCAGCAAGACCCAGAAACTGAACTCCTTGGGATTGGCCAGCAGGATCACCAGCGCCAGCATTTGCGCGGCGGTTTTCCATTTGCCCAGGTTCGATACGGCGACGTGGGCACGAGCACCCAGTTCGGCCATCCATTCGCGCAGCGCCGAGACGACAATCTCGCGACCGATGATCACGGCAGCAGGCAGCGTGAGCCACAGGTTTCCGTGTTCCTGCACCAACAGTACCAGTGCAACCGCAACCATAAGCTTGTCGGCAACCGGATCGAGGAAAGCCCCGAACGGTGTGCTTTGTTCCAGACGGCGGGCCAGGTACCCGTCCAGCCAGTCGGTGGCGGCAGCGAATGCGAAGACCGAGGCGGAGGCCAGGTAGCTCCACTGGTAAGGCAGGTAGAACAGCAAAATGAAGATCGGTATGAGTAGAACGCGTAGAACGGTAATCAGATTAGGGATATTCATCGGCACAACTGGCTACGAGGTGAGGGGGCATTCTACTCGCTGTGCAGATTTGCATAAATCAACTCTGCGAGCTTTTTACTGATCCCGGGGGCTTTGGCAATTTCTTCGATGCTTGCACGAGACAGCTCCTGCAATCCACCAAAATGTTTCAACAAATCCCGCCGACGTGTGGGTCCGACGCCGGCGACGCCCTCCAGTGTAGATGTCCGACGGGTTTTTCCACGCCGGGCGCGGTGCCCGGTGATGGCAAACCGGTGGGCTTCGTCGCGAATCTGCTGGATCAGGTGCAACGCGGGAGAATCGCCGCGCAACGTGAACTCATGTGCAGCGTCGTTCAGGTACAGGGTTTCGAAACCGGCCTTGCGCGTCGCACCTTTTGCCACGCCCAGCAGAATCAGGTCGGGTACGGCCAATTCATCGAGTACGTCGCGGGCCATGGACAACTGGCCTTTACCGCCATCCACCAACAGGATATCCGGCAGTTTGCCCTCCCCGTCCTTCAGCTTGCTGAAGCGTCGGGTCAACGCCTGATGCATCGCCGCGTAGTCATCGCCGGCCGTAACGCCCTCGATGTTATACCGGCGGTAATCGGATTTGATCGGGCCTTCGGGGCCGAAGACCACGCAGGACGCCACCGTCGCCTCGCCACTGGAATGACTGATGTCGTAGCACTCAAGTCGTTGAGGAGGCTCATCCAGCTTCAGCACCTCGGCCAGCGCATCGAAGCGTGCCGTAATGTGCTGACGATTCGCCAGGCGCGCACTCAGTGCCTGCTCGGCATTGGTCACCGCCAATTGCTGCCAGCGCGCCCGCGTACCACGCACACGATGGCTGATGGTCAGTTCACGACCGCGCAACTCGTCGATGGCGGCGATCAGTGTTGGAAAGTCGTCGTGGACCACATTGACGATCAGTTCACTTGGCAAGTCGCGCTCAGGACTGCTGATAAAATACTGGCCGAGAAATGCGGCCATGACTTCGCTAACGTCTTCTTCAATACCAACCTGAGGGAAGAAGTTCTTGCTTCCCAGTACCCGCCCGCCCCGCACGCTGATCAAGTGAACACAGGCACCGCCCGGGTTGACGAAGGCGGCAATCACATCGACGTCCCCGGTCCCGCCTTCCATGCTCTGCTGATCCTGAACCCGGCGCAGTAACGCAATCTGGTCCCGCAACTCGGCTGCTCGTTCGAACTCGAGATTGATCGCCGCCTCTTCCATCCCGGCGGACAACTCGTCTGTCAGAGCATTGCTGCGCCCTTCAAGAAACATCACCGAGTGGCGCACATCTTCCGCATACACCTGGGGCTCCACCAGCCCGACGCAGGGCGCCTTGCAGCGCTTGATCTGGTATTGCAGGCAAGGACGGGTGCGATTCTTGTAAAAACTGTCTTCGCATTGCCGAACGAAAAACGTCTTTTGCAGCAGGCTCAGGCTTTCGCGAATCGCGCCAGCGCTCGGGTAAGGACCGAAATATTTACCCTTGGCCTTTTTCGCGCCGCGATGAATGCTCAGTCGCGGAAACTCTCCGTCGGAGAGAAAGACGTAGGGGTAGGATTTATCGTCGCGCAGCAGGATGTTGTAGGGCGGACGCCATTCCTTGATCAGCGTCTGCTCAAGCAGCAAGGCTTCGGTTTCGTTGGCCGTGATCGTCGTTTCGATCTGGGCGATACGCGCTACCAGTGCGGCGGTCTTGGGGG
The DNA here is from genome assembly GCF_056402075.1 of Pseudomonas sp. P4_C3. Lineage (NCBI taxonomy): Bacteria > Pseudomonadati > Pseudomonadota > Gammaproteobacteria > Pseudomonadales > Pseudomonadaceae > Pseudomonas > Pseudomonas sp. P4_C3. Next base: position 725 of record NZ_JBFUIC010000374.1, on the reverse strand, counting down.
CGAGCCCGGTCTTGCGAAAGTAACTCGACAGGCGATTCCTGAGGTTTTTCGCCTTGCCGACGTAGAGCAAACGCGCTTCGCTGTCGAACATGCGGTACACGCCGGGGCGCCCGCTAACGGTGGACAGAAAGGCGCTCGGATCAAAGGTTTCGGTCATTTTCAGAGGCTGGCGTCGACCATACCGTGACGAACCGCCAACAGCGTCAATTCGACATCACTGCTGATCGAAAGCTTTTCGAAGATGCGATAACGGTAGGTGTTCACGGTTTTCGGGGACAGGCACAACTTATCGGAAATGATCTGTACTTTCTGGCAGCCGACGATCATCAGCGCGATCTGGATTTCCCGCTCCGACAAGGCATCGAAAGGCGAATCGTTGGTGGGCTGGAAGGACTTGATCGCCAGCTGCTGGGCAATTTGCGGGCTGATGTAGCGTTGTCCGGCGAATACCAGGCGGATGGCCTGGACCATTTCCGGCAAACCCGCCCCTTTGGTCAAGTACCCTGCCGCCCCTGCCTGCAACAGCCGCGTAGGAAACGGGTCCTCTTCACACACGGTCACCGCGACGACTTTGATATCCGGATGACTGCGCAATAATTTGCGAGTGGCTTCAAGACCGCCGATACCCGGCATCTTGACGTCCATCAGCACCACATCGGGTTTCAGCTCACGCGCCTTGAGCAGGGATTCCTCTCCCGACTCGGCTTGGCCGACTACTTGCAGGC
>NZ_JBFUIC010000373.1:0-3543 GCF_056402075.1 Pseudomonas sp. P4_C3 | reverse complement strand
GACCGGGTTTTGTCACATCTGATCGAGCCGACGAAACAGCGCGGCCATCCTGCCTGGGGTCGCAATTGATCGGGGAAGCACTCGGCGCCACGTTCAACCACAGCCCTGAAAAGGAAATTGGCAAATTCCCGATTTATTTAACCCAAGAGGGTTTGGCTAATCCGAAGTTTTCGCACTTCGGGGAAACCCTGGAAGTCGGCCATTGGCACAATGACATGCCAGGGCTCACCCTGGACGCCAAGATCATTGCGTACAGCAAGGGTTGCCCGCGTCAAATCGTTGAATACCACCAACTGGTGTACGGCTTTCAATGCCATATGGAGCTCACCAAAGACGTCGTGGAACTGCTGATCCAGGCATCGGAGGCGGAACTGATAACGCTCACTGACCGGCGTTTTGTTCAGCAACCAGCCGCGTTGCGGGCTAACGATTACGATGCGATGAACCAGAAGCTATTCGTATTTTTGGACAAGCTCGTTGCCGATTACCAGGCCGAGTAACGACTCAAGACAACGTCGCTGTTCAGGAGGCAGTGGCGTTTGTGTGCCAGCTACGACAGGCCGCTTTGGGTCCAGGCTGTGTGAAAACACGCTGACTGCATTGAAGGCTGAGAGTCGCGAGGGTTGCCTGTGGAATCAGCGGCCACTAACGGGTGAGCAAGCAGTTGGATTTACGCCCTGATCGCCTCAAGCAGCCCTGCGATGCCGAAGATGCTCATCATTCGTTTGAGGTTGTAGGCGAGCACATGAAGGCTCATCTCGGTACTTACCCTCGGTAGGGTTTTAGTCAGGAAGTGGGTAGCTCCCATCCAATATTTGAGCGTTCCGAAAGAATGCTCAACAGTCTGTCGGCGAACCCTCATCTTCCCTGGATCATGGTCCAATCGGATCTGCAGGGCACACCCTCAAACCCAAGTGCACCCAGGTCGAGTTCATCGACGAAAACGTCGACCACTCGCACTGGATTTTCTTCGGCTACGTAATCGTCCAGGCACTCCGGCAGCAACGTGACTTGCGTCCGGGCCTCACCTTCAATGAATCGCTTCATGATCGCCCCCGATACGATCTAGACGCTCAGAAGATTAGACAATCTCAGACGTTTTCACACAGCCTGGCCCCATGGCGGACAGTTTGTATTCCGATTCCTGGCCGAGAGCGGGATCACGTATAGCTGCAATAGAATATCGTGACTATCCTTTTCGGTTATAGAGCAAACAGGCCCCATTCAAGAAGTGTTGCAATCCTCACAGCGGGTCCTGATAGCAAGTTCTGCTCGCTTTGACAAAAAGCAGGATAAATGAGGTGAGGATTGACAGGCGAATGCAATCAGGTGCGCAACTGGAATGCAGTTTCGCACCTGAAAACTATTGGAGGTTGATTGACACTCCAGAGAGACCTGACGAAATGCCGGATTAATGCAACAACGAGCGGCGCCTCGCATAGGCGAAGTAGATCACCAGGCCAATTGCCAACCACGCCCCAAATACCAGCCAGGTCGTCTGCTTGAGGAAGGTCATCAAGGTTACGCAGAACGCGATGGCGAGCAACGGAACAACGGGCACGCCCGGGCATCTGAATGCGCGAGGGAGATCGGGTCGGGTCTTGCGCAATACGATCACTGCCACCGAGATCAGACTGAATGCGGCCAACGTACCGATATTGATCAGCTCGGCGAGGACGTTCAGCGGAATCAGAGCCGAGATCAGCCCGAAGACTATTCCGACCATCCAGGTGGCGAAAAATGGTGTGCCGAATCGTGGATGAACCCTGGAAAGGCGCTGGGGAAGCAGTCCGTCGCGCGACATCGCGTAGATGATCCTGGTTTGACCGTACGCCATAACCAGAATGACCGTCGTCATGCCAATGATTGCGCCTAAATCAACGAACCCGGCAACCCAGCTTTCACCGGCATGTTGCAACGCCAATGAGACCGGATGATCAACGCCAAGGAATTGGGCATAGGGCACGATACCGGTCATGATCATTGAAACGGCAACGTACAACACCGCACAAACGGCCAAGGAACCGATAATGCCGATGGGGAGGTCACGCGCCGGGTTTTTCACTTCTTCGGCGGCAGAGGAAACCGCATCGAAACCAATAAAAGCAAAAAAAACCAGGGCCGAAGCACTCAAAATGCCTTGGCCACCGAAGGGCGCGAAAGGTTGCCAGTTAGCCGGTTGAACATGTCGCACACCAACGGCGATGAAGAGCAGCACCACGGCGATCTTGATGATCACCATCACGTTGTTTACGCGCGCAGATTCCTTGATGCCCATGGAAAGCATCCAGGTAATTGCCAGCATAATCACCAGCGCGGGTAGGTTGAACCAGGTTTCCACACCGGGCAAAGAGCCTGGAGCCGCCGTAAGCACAACCGGAAGATTCAGCCCAAATCCGCTCAGCAGGGACTGGAAGTAACCCGACCACCCAACAGACACAGCCGAACTGGCCAGTCCGTATTCGAGCATCAGATCCCAGCCGATCATCCAGGCCACCAACTCTCCCAGCGTCGCGTAGCTGTAGGTGTAAATCGAGCCTGCTACCGGTACAGATGAGGCGAACTCAGCATAACAGAGCGCTGCAAATGCACAGGCCAACGCCGCTAACAGGAATGAAACCATGAGGGCCGGTCCCGCAGTCAATGCGCCGGTTCCGGTCAATACAAAGATGCCTGTCCCCACGATTGCACCGATACCAATCAGGACCAGATCCATCGGCCCCAGCACTTTTTTCAACCCGGCAGGAGCTCGGGCAGCAGCAATCATTGCGTCCAGGTCTTTTGTTCTGAAAATGCTCAATATTGCCTCCGTTGTTACTTGTTTTTATTGTCAGAGCCAGTGGCTTGGGTGTCGGAAATGACAAGAAATTGTATTTCAGCGCCTTGAAAATTAGCTTTCGAAACGGATCTGTATTTGATTATTTTTCAGACGTTAATTATCTAAAATATGTTCTTTAGGTAATTTTCTTTCTAATATTTGTCGTTTCTAGAAATGGATGCTTGATCAAGGACCTGCGGGATGGGGCCAATCGCCCTACCGCGTACTCATTGTTAAAGGGAGAGAACACATGGCGGAAATGGATAAGGTTGATCGTTCAATTCTGGAAATTCTGCAAATGAATGGTCGCCTGACGAACGCCGAGATCGCCGCTCGTGTCTACCTGTCAGCGCCAGCCTGCTGGAAGCGCCTGAAGCGCCTGGAAGAGGAGGTGATTGTCGGGTATCACGCGCACTTGAACCCAAAGACCATGGGGCTGGGACTTTTTGCTTTCATCAGCGTCACCCTCGATAGTCACTCCGAGGACGCCATGGAGCATTTCGAAGCGGGCGTTCTGGCGCTGCCCAACATTATTGCCTGTCACAAAGTGTCGGGGAAATACGACTACCTCTTGCAGGTAGTCGTCAAAGACATGGAGGCATTCCATGAACTCGCCATGCATCGCATACGTACGCTCGGCAATATCAAGGAAATGTACACCGGGTTTTCGCTCAAGGAGATCAAGCACTGCAATACCTTGCCACTGTAAGTGCCTGGGCTTGCCC
>NZ_JBFUIC010000372.1:0-3561 GCF_056402075.1 Pseudomonas sp. P4_C3 | reverse complement strand
GTATCGAACTGATTGAGAAACGGTGTGGTCGAGGCGAAGAACAGCGTGCCATGCACCCGGTACAGCTTGCTGCCATCGTTCTCCAGATGGCTGTCGGCATACAGCTGACGGGCCTGCTGCCAGGCAAAGTTCAGCGCCGCAATGATGATGCCGCAGAGCACCGCAATGGCCAGATCGGTGAGAACGGTAATCACCGTCACCGCGATGATCACCAGCACGTCATTCAGCGGCACTTTGTTCATCACCCGCAACGAGGCCCAGGCGAAGGTCTGTTGCGACACCACGAACATCACCCCGACCAGCGCGGCCAATGGAATGCGCTCGATCAGCGGCGAGAGAAACAGAATGAACAGCAGGATCGACACCCCGGCCACCAACCCGGACAAGCGCCCGCGCCCGCCAGAACTGAGGTTGATCACGGTCTGGCCGATCATCGCGCACCCGCCCATGCCTCCGAACGCACCGGACACCAGATTCGCCGCCCCCAGCGCCACGCACTCGCGATCCGGGTAACCACGGCTCTCGGTGATTTCGTCGGTGAGGTTCAGGGTCAACAGGGTTTCCAGCAACCCGACCAGCGCCATCAGGATCGCATAGGGCGCGATGATCCGCAGGGTGTCCAGATTCCACGCGATGTCCGGCAGCGCCAGCGTCGGCAAGCCACCGGCAATGTGCGCCATGTCGCCCAGGGTGCGGGTCGGCAGGCCAAGCAGATACACCGCCAGGCCCACACCGAGAATCGCCACCAGCGCCGGCGGCACGGTACGGGTCAGGCGCGGCAGCACATAGACAACGGCCATGGTCACCGCGACCAGCCCGAGCATCATGTACAGCGGCGTACCGCTCAACCAGGCCTCACCGTTCTTGAAGTGCTCCAGTTGCGCCAAGGCAATGATGATCGCCAGGCCGTTGACGAAGCCGAGCATCACCGGGTGCGGCACCATGCGCACCAGCTTGCCGAGCTTGAGCAGCCCGAACGCCATCATGATCAGCCCGCCCAGCAACACCGTGGCCAACAAGTACTGCACGCCGTGTTGCACCACCAGCGCGACGATCACCACCGCCATCGAGCCGGCCGCGCCGGACACCATGCCGGGTCGCCCGCCGAACAGTGCGGTCAGGGTGCAGATGATGAACGCTCCATAGAGCCCCATCAGCGGATTGAGATGCGCCACCAGCGCGAAAGCGATGCATTCGGGCAACAGGGCGAAGGACGTGGTAAGTCCGGCCAGGACATCGGCGCGTAGACGTTTTGCTTTCATGGGGAACCGCACACAGGGAGAGACGAAAAAGAGTGTGCGGATGTTACGGAAATGCAGTCAGACCGACCAGTTGTTGTGCCTCCGCAAACGCCATCGCGAGCAAGCTCGCTCCCACAAGGGATCTGCGTCGAACACAAAATCCGTGCCCTATGGAGATCAAATGTGGGAGCGAGCTTGCTCGCGATAGCTGCAACTCGGTCTAATGCGAACTCAAACCATCTCGCCGCGAATCCACTCAACCACCGACGTGCGCTTCGGCACCCAGCCCAACAATTCCCGAGCCTGCTTGCCGCGCACCCGACTGTTGGAGCCAAGGCCATAGTTGGCCATTTCATAGCCCCACTCGGCTTCCGCGTCCTTGAGTGGCCAGTCCTGCGGTTCGCCCAGGTTCAGCGCCTGGGCCATCGCGGTGGTCATGTCGATGAACGACGCTTCACCGCTTTCAACGAAGTAGAAGGTGCCGGGTACGTTTTCAGTCAGCGCCAGCAGGTACAGGGAAACCACGTCTTCGATGTGCACATTGGACCAGATGTTCCGGCCCTTGCCGACATGGCGTACCACGCCGCTTTTGCGCGCCTGTTTGAGCAGGCGCGGCAACTGCACGCTGTCGCGATGGACGCCCAGGCTGTGACCGTAGATCAGCGTGTTGCAGATCACCGCCGAATTCACCCCATCCATGGCCGCCGCCAGGATCAGATTATCGATGGCCACGCGCGCAGCCTTGTCGACGGTCGGCTCCGGTAGATTGTCTTCGAAGTAGATGACATCACTGGACTTACCGCCCGAAGCATCACCGACGATGCTCGAACCGCTGGTGTGCAGGAACACTTTGCCAGCACCGCGCAGGGCATCGAGCAGGGCTTCCACCGCACCACGATGATCACTGCTGGCCGCGTTGATCACCGCGTCGGCAGCCAGCGCCTGATCGGCCAACAGGGCATGGTCTTCCAGACTGCCCACCACCGGAGAAATGCCCAGTGCGCGCAGTTCATCGGCTTGTTCGGCGCTGCGTACCAGACCGGTGACGTTGTGGCCGGCCTGGACCAGGCCCGTGGCGATGGAGCCGCCGATAAAACCGGCAGCACCGGTAACGAATACGTTCATGGAGAAACTCCCTGCGATGATTGGTGATGCAAGGAGTATCAAGGAGCGATCACTGCCGAAAAATGCCACCTGACCCAATTCACTTTTGCGCAGGAATCACGAATCAGCCCTTGAAGTCTGCGCTCGCATAATCCGCCAACTTGCCCTGGATAAAGTCCAGGAAGCATTGAATCCGCAGGGCCAGCTGCGAATTGCGGTAGTACACCGCGTTGATCGGCTGGCGATAGCCGCTGTTGAATTCGGCCAACAACACTTTCAAGCGTCCGGCACGAATATCTTCGATGGTCATGAAATGCGACAGGCTGGCGATGCCCTGGCCGTCCAGTGCGAGATGGCGGATGGTCTCGCCGCTGGAGGCGCTGATCGATGCCTGGATCGGCCAGCGATCGCCATGCACGTAACGCAGCGGCCATTGGTTGAGGCCTTCGTTCTGGGTGAACCCCAGCAACGTATGGTGGGCCAGGTCAGCCACGACTTGCGGCGTGCCATGCTTTTCCAGGTAGGCCGGACTGGCGACGATGTGCAGCGGGCTGCAACCCAGGGAGCGGGCATGCAATGTCGAGTCGGTCAGGGTGCCGATACGGATGGCGATGTCGGTGCTCTGCTCCAACAGGTCGATGATCAAATCGTTGCTGTTGAGTTCGAGCTGGATGTCCGGGTAAAGCCTGCGGAACTCATCGATGTAGGGCACGATGGCGTGCAGCATGAAAGGCGAAGCCGCGTTGATCCGCAGCCGCCCGGACGGCGTTTGCTGGCGTGAGGACAGGCGCTCTTCGAGCTCGTCCATCTGATCGAGAATCCGCTTGGCGTGCTCGAAGAAGTACTTGCCCTCTTCGGTCAGGTCCATGCGCCGCGTGGTGCGATTGATCAGCGTGGTGTCGAGCTTGGCCTCCAGCCGCGACAGCGTGCGACTGACCGCCGAAGGCGTTTGCCCGACCTGCTCGGCCGCCGCAGAAATCGACCCGCATTCAATCACGCAGACGAAAATCTGCAATTCATCGGATCTGGCTTTCACGTGTGTCCTCTTCGCTAATCGGCATGGGAAAAGATCGCAGCCTCGGCAGCTCCTACAAAGTATTGCGTACACCTGTAGGAGCTGCCGAGGCTGCGATCTTTTCCCATGCCGATTAGCGAAGAGGACACACGTGAAAGCCAGATCCGATGAATTGCAGATTTTCGTCTGCGTGATTGAATG
>NZ_JBFUIC010000371.1:0-3565 GCF_056402075.1 Pseudomonas sp. P4_C3 | reverse complement strand
GGGCTGAACAGGCGAATGCGGCGGCCACTTGGCAACTGATGCCATTGCGCGTTGGCCAGGCCGTCGCTGAACCAGCGGTTGTTGCAGCCCAGCAGGTTGGCGGTTTCGGCATCTTCGGGCATGAAGTCGACTTTCAACTCGCCCAGTCGCAGGCGGCAAATGACCTCGTCCTGCGGCGATTGCGTGAAGCCTTTTTGCTTGAGTTGTGCCACCAGCGTTTGCCATTGGGCATAGCCTGTCAGGTGCACCACCAGATCGACATCGTCGGTGTAGCGCACTTCTTCCAGGGTGAATTCGTCGGTCAGCAGCAAGGCGGTCGTGCAACCGCCGACGAAAGCGACCTCCTGGCAGAGGTCTTCGCCGAGCGCCTCGGCGACGACTTCGAGCATCTGAATGTTTTGTGCGCGGCTCATGGTTAAAGAATTTTCTCACGTAGCAGTTTGTTCGCCAGATTGGCTTCCCGAGCATTGCCCAGGCGCACGGCATCGATCAGCGCCAGGTATTCATATAGGCGCGGGTCTTTCTTGACGGCACCGGGCACTGTCTTGAACAGGGGCGTGATGGATTGCCCTTTGCGCGTGCCATAGGCGTCTGGCCAGACGTGAATCAGGTCGCCGCCGCTCATCAATTTGCCCTGCAACACGGGGGCGGAAAAACTGGTGGGGATGCCGCGGACCAGTTCGGCGGGCTTGACCGGAAACACATAGCGCAAGCCGTGCTCAATAAACCCCAACAGCGCTTTGCTGTTGACCCGAGGCAGCAGGGTGCTTGGCTCCAGGCGTAACAGTCCAATTTGCTGGCAGCGTTTGAGTGCAGAGGCAACTTCGGTTTTGCTGATGCCCAGTGAGGCTTGCAGGGCGCGCACGGAGTAGCTTTCCTGGTGCACGGGCGGGTCTTGTTCGGTGTGGTCTTCCCAGCCTTGCCATTGCTCGGCGGTGTCGCTGAGCTTGAGCAGTTCTGCTGTTTCACTGTCGAGTTGCTGCTGCTGGCGCTCGCGCTGCTCCAGGCAAATCAGTTTGATCAGCAACAGTACGTCTTGACTCTTCATATCACCTCAGCTAGCAACTGTCCTTTGTCCTGGGACTGAGGACAGTCTAGGTGTTTTCGCCCGGTCGCTGTCAATGGGCTCAGCCGACCGCAGGCCACAGGTTGTCATTCAAGGCTCCCAATACCTTATCCAGGTTGCCGCCCAGGTGACGGTTCAAGCTCTTGAGGCCGCCATCGTTCTGGAAGGCATCGTTGACTTGTTGCGGGTCAATGACCACCTCGTGCACCAATTGTTTGGCCAGGCGATCAAGCCACTTGCGTTGTACGGACGTCCACGGCTCAAGGGCGTAAATTTTTTGCATGGCGTTGGCCACGCGTTGGTCGAAGGGCAGAAGGGCTTCGCCTATCGCGGCCTGGCGGATAAAGCCAATGATGCTGGCAGCGATTTCCTGGTTGGTCTGGTTGCGCCAGGCGCTTTTGAGGCTGACTTCGCTGAAACCATGCTGATCCAGCAGCAAGCGCACAGTGCGCAATTGTTCGCGGGTGAGGTCTTTGGGGCGATTGACGACTACGCCCAAGGCTGTGGATTGGTTGAGTTGGCTGTGGACGAAGTCGTGGAAGCTTTCGAGGTAATCCTGGGGCTTTTGATAGGCGCCGTAGCTTTGCTCACGCAGGAGCAGTTCGTCGCTGTGGGTGGAAATGATCGGATAGTTTTCCGAGCCCAGCAGGGTGCTGACGGCATTCAATTGGGTCAGCAGTTGGCTATGTTCGCGAATGAACTCGGCCGCCTGCCTTGGCCCCAGCTCATGCAGATGTTTGTGCAGTTTTGCCGGTTCCACGCCCCACATGTCCTCCAGTTCCTCAAGCTTCTTCTTCAGCGGGGGCTTGGTTTCAGCTTTGTGATCGGCCTTGCGCAAAATCCGCATGATGCGCTGGCTGAGTACGTCGAGCACGTCATGGGCGTGGCTGCTGTCTTCCTGATTACCGGGAGCGTCATGACTGGCATCGCTGGTGAGTTCGCTGACCAATTGCTCCAGGGATACGTTGGGGTTTTTCACCAGCGGCTTCATGGTGTCGACGGCTTCCAGGCTGGCGTAGAGGTCGACCGGGTCGTAAATGCGGAATACCGTTTTGCCGATGTCGTCGCAACGGCGGGTGGCGCGGCCTTTCATCTGCTCATAGAGGATGCGTGAGCGTACCCGGCGCATAAACACCAGATTGCAGATTTTTGGCACGTCGATGCCGGTGGTCAGCAGGTCGACGGTGATTGCAATGCTGGGGTGCGGTTCGTTTTTGTATTTGCGAATCAGCTGTTCGACCTTGTCGCTTTGGCCGGTGATGATCTGCACCGTTGCCTGGTTGTATTGCTCGCCGTAAGCGTCTTTGAAGGCTTCATTGAGCAGGTTTTTTACCCGCTCGGCATGGGCCTGGTTGACGCAGAAGATCATGGTTTTTTCTTCGCCAAAAGGGTCCAGCTCATTGGCCAGGGCATCGCAAATCACTTTGTCAAAAGCAGGGGTGATCACCCGGCGGTTGAACGACTCGATGTTGAAGTTGAGTTCGTCCTCCAGCTCGGCGACATCGACTTCGCCGGTCTGTGTATCGATGACGCTGACCGATTCTCCCTTTTCAAAACGGATGCCGTGTTTGCTCAGTTGCGTCTCGTAACGGATCGGCGGTTCATGGTCGATCAGCCAGTCGTCTGCCACAGCTTCGCGATAGCTGTAGGTGAACACGGGTTTGCCGAAAATCTCGCTGGTGTGTTTGGCCGGGGTCGCAGTCAGGCCGACTTTGCACGCATCGAAATAATCCAGTACGCGGCGGTACTGCGAGAGGTACTGATTGTGATCGCGGACGGCCAGTTCGCCCTCGCTCATTTCCTGATCAAGGGTGTAACCACGGTGGGCTTCGTCGACGATGATGCAGTCGAACTCGCCGACTGAAGGTGGCGTGTCGGAGCGGAAAATCCGGCTGACCATGGCCTGTACGGTAGCCACCTGGATGCGGGTTTCCGCTTCGGCGGCCATGTCGCCCAGCTCTTTGATGTCGTAGATCTGCGCGAGCGTGTGGTTTTGCTCAAGGGTGGTGTCGTTGAACGAGTCGATCGCTTGCTGACCGAGGGCGCTGCGATCGACCAGAAACAGAATGCGCTTGAAGCGTTCGGTTTTCAGGAAGCGGTACATCAAGCCAATGATAGTGCGGGTTTTGCCTGTGCCAGTGGCCATCGCCAGCAGGCAGTCGCGTTGGTTGTTGGCCAAGGCTTGTTCAACGGCATGGATCGCCTTTTCCTGGTAATCGCGCAACTTCAGATAGGCGAAGCCTTCTTCTTTGAGCTTGGCTTCGGCCTCGGCACGGCTGCGCTTGAGCAGGTCGCGCAAGTCTTCGGGTTTATGGAAGTCTTGCAGCGGCCGGGCTGTGTTGGCCGGGCTGCGCAGGTCTCGGAACCAGGTGCCGGATTGTTCGGCGAGTTGCTTGATGTAAGGGCGACCATTGCAGGCGAAGGCGAAGGGCACCTGGAAGGTTTTGCCTTCACCATCATTCCAGGCAGCAGGGTGACCGGCCTCCAGCCATGGTTTCA
>NZ_JBFUIC010000370.1:0-3600 GCF_056402075.1 Pseudomonas sp. P4_C3 | reverse complement strand
GCGTAGCGCCCTTGCGCGCTGGGATCTTCTGGGCTCGCGTGCGAATAGCTGGAGCGTCCAAATACACCAAGACCCCGACTAGTTCGGGGTTTTTTACGACCGAAGAAAAGTATGCCGATCACCACGCAGCAACTGCTGCAGATCCTCCCGAACGCCGGCCCAGTTGCCGGCGTTTTTATGCCCGGAGAAAATAAATGACTGCAACAGAAAAAGATCGCGACATCCTAGCCCGCACTCTGTGGGGAGAGGCTCGAGGCGAAAGCTTGGCCRGCCAGATCGCCGTGGCTTGGACCATCCGCAACCGCGTGAACGATGGCAAGGCTAAGTCGTGGTGGGGCGAGGGCTACACCGGCGTCTGCCAGAAGCCGTACCAGTTCAGCTGTTGGAACAAGAACGATCCGAACTTCGCCTACATGAGTGGCGCGAAACAGATTCCTTTCCGCGAGTTTGCGCAAGCGCAGATCGCCGCTGACCAGGTGATGGCCGGCAAAGTACCGGACCCCACCGGCGGTGCAACCCACTATTACGCGACCACCATGCCAAAACCACCTACGTGGATTAAGGACGCCAAGCAGGCGATGAAGCTCGGGCGTCACATTTTCTTCAAGGATGTGCCGTGAGCCCCGCGGCACTGAAGTTTGCATTTTACCAGGTCGCGCTGAAGGCGCTGGTCCGAACCTTTCCCAACACATGAGGCAACAAAATATGCAACTGATTAGTAATTGGAAAGATGCTTTGAAGATGTCCAGTGTTCAGGCTGGCGGTGCGATTGCGGCGCTGGGTATTGCTGAGCAGATGTTGCCTCAGTTGCAGGCGGTTCTGCCGCCTGCAGCCTACGGTGTTCTGGGCATTCTGGTGATGCTGGCACGGGTGATCCTGCAGCCCAAGCTGAGTAACTAGCGAGGGACTGGCGCGAGCTCAAAGAATTGGCGCTATCACCGGCGACGGCGATCAAGGACTGATCACCTTGATCGCGTGCCATTGTTTCGTGAAAGAGGTCTCAGCCATGAACCAGAGACTTTATTGTTTGGGTAAGGCAGTAACCACGACTTCTTACTGAACGGAGGAGGCATTCTCCTTTAGTGACCTTCTTGAATTTCGCTTGCAGTCTACTGAGGCACATGGGCAATCCTTTGTAATTATAAGGGTCCTTATTTAACTTCATAAGGATCTCCTCGTTGCTAACAACACGCTCCTCGCTGCTTGTTAATAAGTCAAGTACTACGCATTCCATGCGTGTTAAATTGATAATCGTTAGGTTGTTAGAAAGCAGGCGTTGGGGTTTGTTGAATGCCCAAGTTTGTAACTTTGGCATGTTGATGCGATCAGATACACACGTAGGACCGCGATGGTCGATCCAGGCAACCACCTCATCGATAGTATGTCCGAGGGCAATTAAGTCTTCATCGGAAGGATTGAGATGGGCGGGGGGTAGATCTTCTGGCATAGCGCTTCCTCCATGCACAAGAAAAGCGTAGCCCAAGAGGTGCGCCCACTGTAAATAGACGGCGAAAAAAAACCCGCGTGGGCGGGATTAAGGGGGGACAAACAAAAAGAAAGGTGCTGATCCGTCAGCAGAGGTCAGCTTAGACGGGAGTTGGCGGAGTGCTCTGACGGAAAATAACGCAGCGCTTGGGTCGATCTCAATCGTTCATCAGTTCGGCGATTCCGTACATGATGGCCTTCAAGTTCTCATTGAATTTCGTTAGTGAGTTGCGGATTCTGCCCGTGTCATCGGTGTAGCCGTGCAGTTGCAAAGATGGAGAGCCTCACATAAAGTCCGGATGTATGGCTGCAATCTCAACCCCGTCTGTGTTGTCACGAATTGAAAGCTCGGCAAACTGGGGGCGTCCATGTATGTGAGAGGACGGCGGATGTAAATCCGCCTCCTACTCGATTGTTGGAACCACAAAACGAACTTCCATTTCTCTATAAAAGCCCCTTTGAAGGCTGTTGTAGGAAAAAGACATTTCCTTTTGACGAAACTTCTTAATCGTTCTTTTGACCCTGCCTTGAGCGTCGCGACGCTGTTAGCGTCCTCTCGGCATTTCCCGTCGTAGCCTGGTGGACATATGTGACAAGGCCGGGACACTGGGCAGGGTAAGTTAAAGCAGGACTGCGAAATTCGAACGGCACCGGAAGGTGCCGTTTTTTCGCCCAAGTAGAACGCCTCTCCTGATTTCAGGACGGCTCTGAATCCATCCGCCGCGCAATCACATCCAACACATCACAACCATCGCGCAACGGCACGCAGCACAACAACGCAAAGTCGCTGAGAACCACCGTATCGCTGGTGATGTCACCACGCATTGCAAGATTTTCAAGAATCTGCGTCACAGCTCGAATTCTATAGCTGGCGGTGCTGAGCAGTGAATGCAGAGGTTGTGTGGTGTTGACGAACAGCGAGGGCAGGTCATCGGCATTGCTGGTTAAAGCCATGTACTCATTCATAAGTGAAGCTCCATTAGTTCATGAGAGCTATCACTCAATCGTCGCCAAACGAGAGGGTGGTAGCCGTACGCGGGTTGGCGAACCGGGCAATGGAGAAACCGGCAGACCCTGAGGTCTCCCGCGCACAGCCACCATAAAACAGGCAGCTAGGTGCGTTCCGAAGCGCTCCGAAATGGTCGAAGACTTCAGTTCAATTGCAATCGAGTCGCCAAACCCGACACGCCGTGAGGGCGTGGGCCGGACTATAGGACTCGTGGCAAAGGCGCAGCAATGGCGGAGTGTACGGACAATTCCTGATGTCGTGTAGGACGCTGCTCTTTTTGAGCAGTGGCACCGTTTTTTAAGACATCGCATTGCCTGAACCAACGCTGACTTGCCGAAAAGTTTCATGATGTGTCGTTGAAATGAGGCATAGGATAACCACCAAAGGTCATGCCCCCGCGCCTCAACCCACAGGAATAAAAAAATGATCGCAAACCTCGTCAAAGTCTCGCTGATCGCCGGTGCTTTGCTGTTGAGCGCCTGTTCCGGTGTGAGCTCCCATAGCGATTATTCGACCGACTCGGTGCAGCCGGCCGGTTTCGGCCCGGGGCCGACCAGCAGCAATACCGCCAAGATGAATTTCCATGGCAGCGCGCTCGGCAATAGCTTCGGCGAGTACAGTTCAGGATTGCTGCACGACGATTGATACGCGGTCCGCAATGAAAAAAGGGCGCTCCCATGGGAGCGCCCTTTTTTGTGCGGGTGTGAAGAGCGCCCCATTACTTTGCGTCAGGCACCACCAGCCACTGCCGCCGAATCTTCTGGTAGTTGCCCGTCGCCTTGGCCAGATGCAGCCATTGATCGACGTACAGTTTCCAGGTGATGTCGTCGCGGGGCAGCAGGTAGGCTTTTTCGCCGTATTGCAGGTAGTGCGTGGGGTTGACGGCGCACAGGCCCGGTTTGAGTTTCTGCTGATACAGCGCCTCCGACGCATCGGTGATCATCACGTCGGCCTTTTTATCCAGCAGTTCCTGAAAAATGCTGATGTTGTCGTGCAGCTGCAATTGCGCCTGGGGCAGGTAGGCGTGAACGAACGCTTCGTTGGTGCCGCCGGCAGGTTCGACCAGGCGAACCGAGGGCTGGTTGATCTGTTCGACGGTCTGGTAC
>NZ_JBFUIC010000369.1:0-3605 GCF_056402075.1 Pseudomonas sp. P4_C3 | reverse complement strand
GGTTCGGGTCGACATGGCCATCTTCGAAAATCCGGCCTGGGGGTGGCAAGACATTCCCCATACTGCCGTCGACATGGGGCTGGAAGACGCCGAGATTTTTGTCGCGCAACGCCTGCCCGATCGACAGCAAAGCTATTTTGCCGACCTGAACGGCAAGCGCCTGGCTCTGTTCAGCGGCTATCACTACGAGTTCGCCAACTTCAATGCCGAACCTCAGTACCTCGCGCAAAACTACAACGCCACGCTGACCTATTCCCACGACAGCAATCTGCTGATGGTGTTACGCGACCGGGCCGACATTGCCCTGGTCACGCGCTCTTATCTGTTCGACTACCTGTTACGCAATAAAAAAGTCGCTGACGAGTTGCTGGTGTCCCAGCGCGTTGACCAGATCTATCATCACTACGCCATTCTCCGTCCGACCGCGCCCATCACTGGTGAGGCCTTCGGCAAGTTGTTGCAAGGCTTGCGGGACAACGGCCAGATGCTGAGGATTTTCGATCCGTACAAGATTGCGTTGGTGCCGATCCCGCACAACGAACCGGCGCCACAAGTCGCCAATTGACGGTCTTTTCCTAAATTTCCTGCCATGGCTCACGTCACTTTATTGAACTGTCGACGACTATCGTGAGCCCGACCCATGTCCAACCTGAATGACCTGACTGCCCTGTGTCTGCCGACAGGCAGTCGTCTTGCCGCTGATGAAACGCAAAGCCGTCTGAGCCTCAGGCTGGAAGGGCAGCCGATGCTCACCCTGCGGCTGATTCGTGACCCTGAGTTGCTGGAGAATCCTGAGTTTGTCACCCAAGCGCTGCTGGCATTTTTAGTTGAGTGCAATCCGGCGTAGGGTTTGCGAAAAAGATCGTTCGAACGCGGCCCGAGCCTTCGGACGATCTTTTGATCTTGCTTACTTCGGCCCGAGAATCTTCGCCAGTTTGTCCGGCGACGGCGCGCCTTGCTGCTGTTGCAGATTACCCTTGTCGTCCATGTAGAAAATCGCCGGCGTCGCCTGCAACTCCAGCTCTTCCATCAATTGCATGTTGGCCGCGAATTTTGCCTGGATCGCCGGCGGCACTTCCTTCAAGGCCTTGAGCGAGCTGCCCTTGCCAGCGGCTTCGTGATCCTGCAGGGCTTTTTCCGGGTCTTTGGCCGCGAGCAGTGCAGCGGATTTCCCCGGGCTGTCCTCGCGGATGATGCCCACCATGATGTGGCGCAACTGCACCTTGCCAGCCTTGACCCACGGCCGGGCCTGTTCCCAGAACATGTTGCAGTACGGGCAGTTCGGGTCACTGAACAGGTACACCACGCGCGGCGCATCCTTCTTGCCGTCGCCGATCCAGTTGCTGGTTTCGAACTTGGCCCAGACTTCCTTGGCCATCGGGGCATACACCAGTTTCTGCAAGGGTGCGCTGCTCAGGTCATTGCCCTCGGCGTCATACAGGTTGCCCAGCAACACGTGTTTGCCGTCCGGGGTCAGGTACAGCGCCATGCCGCGGCTCTGGTATTGCGCGGCATAACCGCGCAAGCCGTCGGGGGCGTCGAACTGGCCGACGATTTTCGCGCCCTTGGCCTCGATTTTCTTGATGGCATCGGGCAACTCTTCGGCCTGCACCGATGGCAGGTGCAACAGGGCAGCACCGAGGCACAGGGTCAGCAGGTGGCGGAGGCGGGGCATGGCAATTTCCTTGAAGAGGTGGCGGGTACGGTGTCGAAGTTTTCCAGCGCGCGGGCCAGGCTGGCTTCCGACAACTCGCCCAGATGGCTGCCCAGCAGGCGACCTTCGGAGCTGTAGAACAGCGTAGTCGGCAATGCCATGGAGCCGACGGCCTGGCTCAGGCGCCCGCCACCGTCGAACAGCACGTTGGACAGGCTCAGGCCCTGGGTTTCCAGAAAGGTCGCGACGCTTTGCATGCTTTCCGCCTGATTGACGAACAGGAAGGTCAGGTCTGGCCGGTGTTGCTGGGCGTTTTCCAGTACCGGCATTTCCCGGCGGCACGGCGGGCACCAGGTGGCCCAGAGATTGATCACCAACGGGCCGCCCTTGTAGTCGGCCAGTTGCACGGTTTCGCCGGCGGCGTTGCGCAGGGCGATTTCCGGCAGGCGTGTGCCTTGTTCATAAATCGACAGGGAGAACGTCGCCAACAGCCAGAACGCCAGGCCGCTGGTCACGCCAAAGCCCAATGGGCGGCGCAAACCCGGGCGACGCCAGCCGCGATACAGCGTGGCAAGCAAAACCACAGTCACCCCCGGCCAGGCGAGGAAACCGCCATCGCGCAGGTCGATGATCTGCCACGGATCGTTGCGATAGTGGGCCCAATAGACTGCCACGAAGCTGACCCGGGCCGCCAGCATGCCCAGTAGAAACAGGCTGAACAGTACCGACTCGGGGTTGTCACCGCCACGCTTGGCCACCCGCCAGCCGACAAACGTGGCCAGCGCCAGCGCACTGATCAGCAGCAGATGATTAAGCGCAATGGCAAAGGTGCCGAGGGTGAAGGTCAGCATTAACGGGCGTCTCGGGTGTTGGTCCAGCGTTGCAGGAAAGTATCGGCATCGACCTCCCCAGTGATGCGCTGGCTGCGACGCTCTTCACCGTCAGCGCCAATCCACAGCAGGCTGGGTGGCCCTGGCACTTTGTAACGGCCGAGCAGTTCGCGGCTGGCGGCATTGTCGGCGGTGACGTCCAGTCGGAGCAAGCGCACGTCGCTCAGGGCTTCCATGACATTGGCTTTGCCGAACACCTGTTTTTCCATGACCTTGCACGACACGCACCAGTCGGCATAGTAGTCCAGCAGCACCCACTGGCCCTGAGCCTGCGCGGCGTCGAGTTCCCGTTGCAGTGCCTGCGGATCCTTGATGGTGGTGAAGGCATCGTGGCCAACCGGCACCGCGGCCACTGCCTGGTTCGAGGAGCGGAAGACTTGCAACGGCTTGAACGGATCGTCACTGCCACCGGCCGCACCGATCACCAGCATGCCACCCCACAATCCGAGCAACAACGAACTGGCACCAAACAGGTGCGCGATGCGACCGAAACCTTCCGACTGTTTCCAGGCGCTGTAGGCCGCGATCAACAGCAGCGCACCGCACAAGCCGAGCCACAGGGACTCGTCCAGCACCGGGCGCAGCATCAGCAACGCGGTGGCGAGGAACAGAAAGCCGAAAATGCCTTTGACCAGGTTCATCCAGACGCCGGGTTTGGGCATGAAGCGATTGCCGACGGTCACCAGCAACAGCAGCGGCACGCCGATACCGATGCCCATGGCGAACAGAATCAATCCGCCATGCAACGCGTTACCGCTTTGCGCGATGTAGAGCAGGGCACCGGCCAGCGGTGCGGTCATGCACGGGCCGACCAGCAGGCCGGACAGCGCCCCCAGCACCCCGGCGCCGATCAGATTGCCGCCACGTTGATTGCGCGAAACGTTTTCCAGGCGATCGCGTACGGCCACCGGCAGTTGCAGTTCGAAGTAGCCGAACATCGGCAGCGCCAGCAGCACGAAAATCGCCGCGAAACTGCCCAGCAGCCAGGGGTTCTGCAACCAGGCTTGCAGGTTCGCCCCGAGGGAGGCGGCCAGGACACCCATCGCCGCATACACCAGGGC
>NZ_JBFUIC010000368.1:0-3609 GCF_056402075.1 Pseudomonas sp. P4_C3 | reverse complement strand
GGACGGCATTGCCGGCACGGCCGACGATGTGCTCGTTGAAGGCAATCCGGCGGCGCCCATCAGCCTGGTCAACGCCGCGCGCACCGGCCATGCCTTCCTCAACGACATCGCGCACACCGCCGTTCCGATCGACGACGTGACCGGCGCAGCACTCCTGCCCGATGTGGACACTGTTGTTGGCGGTACGCCTGCGCCGGGCTTCTACGACAACGAACTGTTGGACGCGCACTACATTGCCGGCGACGGCCGGGTCAACGAGAACATCGGCCTGACCACCGTCCATTCGATCTTTCACCATGAGCACAACCGCCTGGTCGATCACACCATGGCGGTGGTCCTGGCGACAGCGGCAAGTGGCGATGTGTCGTTCCTGAACGAGTGGCTGCTGACGCCCGTCACTGCCGTTCCCGTCGACACCTCGACCCTTGACTGGAACGGCGAGCGCCTGTTCCAGACGGCGAAGTTCGGCACCGAGATGCAGTACCAGCACCTGGTGTTCGAGGAGTTCGCGCGTACGATCCAGCCGATGGTCGATCCCTTCTTCGCCCCGGGCCAGGTGTACGACACTGCGATCGATCCGAGCATCGTTGCCGAGTTCGCGCACACCGTCTATCGCTTCGGGCACTCGATGCTGCTGGAGCAGGTCGACCGGCTGGATCCGAACTTCGCTTCGAGCGATATCGGGCTGATTCAGGCCTTCCTCAACCCGCTCGAGTTCGCTGGCAGCGGTCCGACCCCGGAACAGGCGGCTGGTGCCATCGTGCGCGGCRTGACCCGCCAGGTGGGCAACSAGATCGACGAGTTCGTCACYRRAGCCCTGCGCAACAACCTGCTGGGTCTGCCGCTCGACCTGCCCGCCATCAACCTGGCGCGCGGCCGCGATACCGGCATTCCGTCCCTGAACGCGGCGCGGCGGGAGTTCTATCTGCCTACTGGCGACTCAGAACTCAAGCCTTACACCAGTTGGGCCGATTTCGTGCAGCACATGAAGCATCCGGAATCGCTGATCAACTTCATCGCCGCCTACGGCACGCACTCGACCATCACCAGCGCCATCACGCTGGCGGACAAGCGCGCCGCGGCTGCGGACCTGGTGTTAGGCGGCGCGACCGCACCGGCCGACCGTGTCGACTTCCTCAACAGCACGGGTGCCTGGGCCAGCACCGCGGGTGCGGACGGTGTTCTGAACACCGCAGACGACGTGACCATCACCGGTCTGGACAACGTCGACTTCTGGGTTGGTGGGCTGGCCGAGGAGAAGATGCCCTTTGGCGGCATGCTCGGCTCGACCTTCAACTTCGTCTTCGAGAACCAGATGGAGAAACTCCAGGACGGCGACCGCTTCTACTATCTGGAACGCACCGCCTCGATGGACTTTGGCGCCGAACTGGAGAACAACACGTTCGCCAATCTGGTGATGACCAATACCGACGCAACACACCTCTCGGGCAGGGTTTTCCTGACGCCGGCCTACACTTTGGAGGTCAACCAGGCGAACCAGTACAACCCGAGTGTGATTGCCGGTCTCGACGGTATTGTCGGCACCCTCGACGATCTGCCGGCCAATGCCGATCCGTTTGGCCCGTCGGACCACCCGTTTGGCTCACCGCGCACTGACTTCATCACGCCGCTGGTGATCCGCGACAACCCCGCCACGCCGGGTCTGGATACCAATTACCTGCACTACACCGGTGCCGATACGGTCGTACTGGGCGGCACGCCCGGCAACGACATCCTCATTGCCGGCGACTCGGACGACGACACGGTCTATGGCGATGCCGGCAACGATAGGATCGATGGCGGCTACGGCAACGACCAACTCTTTGGCGGTACCGGTGACGACATCATCACGGACATGGGCGGCGACGACGTCATCCACGGCGAGGACGGCAACGACGTCATCCAGGGCGGCAACGGCCTCAACCTGATCCTCGGCCAGGCCGGTCAAGACTTCATCATCACCGGCGAGGACGCGGCTGACACCAGCGGCGGCCTGGGCAACGACTTCATCCTCGGCAGCAAGGCGAACGAGTTCGCGCGAGGCGGCGAAGGTGACGACTGGATCCAGGGCGGATCCGCCGATGGTGTTGCCGGCGACAACTTCGACCCATTCGGCAACGATCCGATCAATGGCAACGACGTCTTCATGGGCGATGGCGGACCGGACAACTTCGACGGGGAGGGCGGTGATGACATCATGATCGGCAGCCCCAGCGAGGCGGACCGTTTCATCGGCTTCTCCGGTTACGACTGGGCGACCTTCAAGGACGATCCGGCCGGCGTGACCATCGGCCTCAACTCCAGGCTGCGCTTCTTCGATCAACCGGCGGTGCCTGGCTCCAACGCGTCGATCCTTGCCCGTCTGGACCTGGTGGAAGGGCTGTCGGGATCGGCCCACGCCGATTTCCTCAGCGGCGATGACTCCACTGCCGACTTGCTCGCCATCGCTGGCGCCAAGGGCAGCGTACTCACCAACTTCGACCTCATCAGCGGTCTGCGGGACTTGGTCGGTAGCGCCGGCAACGGCGCGGATGGCATCGCCGGCACAGCCGACGATAAGTTCGACGGGGGCAACATCGTCCTGGGTGGYGCCGGCAGCGACGTCATCGAAGGCCGTGGCGGCGATGACATCATCGACGGCGACAAGTGGCTCAACGTGCGCATCAGTGTGCGGCAGAACATCGATGGCACCGGGCCGGAAATCGCCACCTTCGACAACATGACGCCACTGGTCCCGCTCATGTTGAACGGCACCTATAACCCCGGCCAGCTCCAGATCGTCCGTGAAATCCTGACGGCGCCCGGTCCTGACTTCGACACGGCGCTGTTCTCCGGCAATTTTGCGGATTACACCGTGATCGAAAACGTCAACGGCACCTTTACGGTCATCGACAGTGTCGCTGGCAGGGACGGGACCGACACCCTCAGCAATATCGAGCGGTTGCAGTTCGCCGATCAGGCGCTCGTGCTCGGCGGTTTGAACTCGGCGCCAGTCGGCTCGCTGAGGATCGACGATCCCACGCCCGCCGTCGGCCAGGTGTTGACGGTATCGGCGGCAGACATCACTGATGCCGACAATACCGCGACCGGCGGCGCGATCACCAGCCCCATGAGTTTCTTCTGGCAGTTCGAAGCGCGCCCGGGCTCGGGCGTCTTCGAAGACATCACCTTCTTTGCCGCCGGAGAGGTCTCGCGCGCGGAGGGTACGACCGCCACAGTGGGCTCGGAACTCAGGATCGCACCACCGGCGACCCTCATTGGCGCCGTGCCGGCTATCCCGGAACTCGTCGTGGCAGCCGGGTTGGCGCTGCGCGTCAGGGCGGTCTACAAGGACGCCAATGGCGTGCTGGAGGAGGTGTTCTCGGCGCCGACCGCACCGATCACGCCGGCCGGTACCGGCACCGTCAATGTCCTGCCGGTTGGCACGGTGCTGATCAGCGATACGACCCCGACGCCAGGCTCGGCCTTGACCGCCACGGATGCATTCACCGACGCCAACGGGACCACGACCTCGGTGATTACCCATCAGTGGCAGGTGGGGAGCGGTGCGCTCTTTACCGACATCGCCGGCGAGACGGGCACGACCTTCTCGCCCAGCCCGGCGCAGAC
>NZ_JBFUIC010000367.1:0-3623 GCF_056402075.1 Pseudomonas sp. P4_C3 | reverse complement strand
TATACCCGCGTGCCGTTCCACATGATTGCCAACGACGGCAACCTCATGGAACACGCCGTGCCGTTCGACGGCAGCATGGACCTGGACGCTGACGGCGACCTGCAGGACCACAACGCCATCCTGCCCACCCAGGGCATCGCCGAGCGTTTCGACATCATCGTCAACTTCTCAAAATACGGGATCAAGACCGGCGACAAGCTGTACTTCGTCAACCTGATGGAACACCAGAACGGCAAGGGTCCAGAGCCTGTACCGCTGAGCCTGGCCGATGTGCTGTCCGGGAAGTACAAAGCGCTGCTCAAGCTGGGCAGCAAAGGGCTGGAATGGGACGCCGGCGACCCGGTGGTGGGCAAGTTCATGCAGCTGGTGGTCCAGTCTTATGCCGGCCAGGACGTGAGCATGAACCCCGCCGACTACGAACCCGCCAAACCGGGCAAACCGGCCGGCAAGACCATGATCCCGCTGACCCTCAACCGTGACGACCCGACGGTGCAGGCCACGCTCAAGGCGGCGCGGCATCGCGAGTTCACTTTCGGTCGCTCCGACGGTACCGACGAACAACCCTGGACCATCAAGACCGACGGCGGTTTCGGCTTCCAAATGGACCCTCGAATCATCAGCGCCGCTCCGCAACTGGCTAACGGCCCGACCCCTGCCGGGTTCTCCGGCGACGGCACCCTGGAAGTGTGGAAAATAAGGAACGGCGGTAACGGCTGGAGCCACCCGGTGCACGTGCATTTCGAAGAAGGCATCGTCCTCAACCGTGACGGCAAGGCGCCGCCGGAATGGGAAAAATGGGCCCGCAAGGACGTCTATCTCATCGGCGAAGGCATCGACAGTTCGAAGGACGTGGACATTGCGATCCGCTTCCGTGAATTTGCCGGGACCTACATGGAGCATTGCCACAACACTCAGCACGAGGACACGTCCATGCTGCTGCGTTGGGATGTCGAGCACCCCGGCCAGTTTCAGTTGATGCCAACACCCCTGCCTGGCTGGGATGGCGTCACCTACGTCAATTCTGCTGCGCTGCCGACTTTCCGCACTGGCGATAAACATGTCGAGGACGGCGATAACCAAAAACCGATCGCCAACGCCGACAGCGCCATCAGCAACACCGGCCAACCGGTGATCATCAACGTCCTGGCCAACGACAGCGACCCTGACGGTAACGTGCCACTTAAAGTGGTGGGGCTGGAGCAACCGGACTCCGGCAAGGGCGTGGTCAGCACCGATGGTACGCGCGTGACCTACACACCACCGGCCACAGTCCCCGCGCCGTTCACCGCGACCTTTACCTATAGGGCCGCCGACGCCAAGGGTGCGGAATCGGCACCGGCGACGGTGTCCGTGGCGGTCTCGGCAGCGGTCAACGAGAATCTGATCGTCACCAGCACTACCGTCACCGCCCGCAGCAACAGCCGCTACTACTGGGTCCTGTCCGGCACCACCTCGCGTGGCACGGGCAATACCATCACGGCGACTGCCACGGTCGCAACCGGTACGGCGAACCTTGGCACCGCCACCCTGACGCCTACGGCGACAGGCGCACGTTGGCAGATAGCGGTGACGACCGTCGGCAGTGGCCCGTCGCCTAACCCGACAGCGACCATCAAATCGGCCTTCGGCAAAACCGTGACGGTGCCAATAAAGGCGAACTGAGTACAACCAGGTTTTGGCGATGAGGGCCTCATTGAGGCCCTCTTGCTACAAAAAAATTGACAACTTACCTGGTTGTAAAATTTCCAGAATGCCAGCATTTCAAGCTGTAGCTCGGAGCTAGAGCTTCCATCGTCGGCGGACAAATGACCGTTATGGGTCGATAGCTATCGGTGAGAGTGGAAGTTCGGTTGAGCCATTCCCCACCCGGCGTATTGATCGAGCGCGGAACCTGATTGCTTTCGTAGGGCGGATAACGCGCCAGCGTTATCCGCCGTGGAGAGGCCGGCGTATTACCTATTCCGGGTTATGCGCCCTACGGTACTAGCGATGGTTGCGATAGCGTTCGGTCAAGGACCGCACGAGGGTGACGTAGGATTGCGTCTCGGCGTAGGGAGGCACCCCGTTGTACTCGACCACGGACGCTTCGCCGGCGTTGTAACCTGCCAACGCCAGCACCTGGTTGCCGTTGAAGCGCTTGAGCAGCCAGGCCAGGTAGCGCACGCCGCCACGAATGTTCTGTCGTGCGTCGAACGGATCGTCCACGGCGAAGCGCTCGGCGGTGGCGGGCATCAACTGCATCAGCCCCTGGGCGCCGGCTTCGGAAATGGCGTTGGGGCGAAACGCCGATTCGGCATGTATCACTGCGCGGACCAGCGCCCTGTCGACACCATAATGACCCGAAGCGGCTTCGATCTCCCGCCGATAGGAATGGGTGTCCAGGCGCAGTGAGGCGACCTTGAAATCCTTCGGCGCCATGCACAGATAGCAGCCCTTGATGTAATAGAGCTCAAGGACATCGACCCGTGCGGAGATCCCGACGGGGCGCCGGCTCACATATTGACGAATACCCTTGTGGATAAAGGTGTACACCCGAATCCGCACCGCGCCCGGGTTGTCGTCCCGCACAAGCCGTGGCAGGGCCATTGCCTTGGCGCCGACACCAGCGCCCGCCATGCCATTCAGGCGAGTGCAGCGGGCGCTGGCGATGGCTTGGCTGGTGTAGCTGATGGCTCCGTCCCTGGCTTGGCACTTGAACATGGCGCTGGCGCACAGTGGAACGACCAGCAAGGCCAGCTCGATGCAGCCAATAAGGCTCTTGCGAGCCCATCGCCATGCTCTGGAACTCATCACATCGCTCCGCGCCGCAGGCGTCGATCAGGCCTGGAGCGCCTGGCCCGGACGCTGCCTTTGGAGGGCCTATTCTGGGTGACCCGCCTGTTGTTCTAATAGTTATACCCCTTGTAACCGGCCTTGGATCTTGCGTTGACGTACGGGCTGCCGGCGTTCCCAGGCGAAGCGCAGGCCTGGTTGCTCGCACGACGCGTCGTCCCGGCTTGCCAGGGCCGGGCGCAAGTCCGATCCGCGGGTGACGGACCCGGAGCCGGTGCGGGACAGGCCCAGGTAGGCGACGGCAAAGTTGTCATCGTTATCCGCCCGGGCCGAACTCATCCGAGAATGAAATTCACCTTGCGCACCGGCGTGATGTTTTCCCAGGTTCCCCTGAACTCCGCCGCCACCACGAACGAATCCCCCGGCCCGAAGGTCTTCGCCACGCCGTCCGCATCGGTCAGGCGCACGGTGCCTTCGACGATGTGGCACATCTCGTCGTAGTCGCACTCGCATCTCGGTCTACGCACTGACCGAAACACGGCTGCTTCCTGCGAAGACCCAGCGGTTCATCGAGCTCATATGCGACCATCTCAACAGTGCTTAATGCCTGACGACTGGATAGGGGGCATCCCGACGCAAACGAATGTCTCCTTCTGGCCGATTCTGTTGAAAAAGTCGCTTTGCCCAAACTGCCTGATCATTGACTGGTGAAAACGCCTTTTTTGCACGCTGCCAGGTGAAATCAGAGTCCGGAAGCCACTGCCAAAAGTAAAGATTTCAATCTAGGACGCGTACTTTTCTGATGCGCAAACCATGGCCGACTTTTTCAACAGAATCGGCCGATTACTGTC
>NZ_JBFUIC010000366.1:0-3629 GCF_056402075.1 Pseudomonas sp. P4_C3 | reverse complement strand
CTTGTCGTTGTCTTTCGCCTTGTCGTTGTCTTTCGCCTTGTCGTTGTCTTTCGCCTTGTCGTTGTCTTTCGCCTTGTCGTTGTCTTTCGCCTTGTCGTTGTCTTTCGCCTTGTCGTTGTCTTTCGCCTTGTCGTTGTCTTTCGCCTTGTCGTTGTCTTTCGCCTTGTCGTTGTCTTTCGCCTTGTCGTTGTCATGCGCATTGCCCGGGCCTCTGTTCCCGGCCATACCACCATGGTCAGCGTCGCCGCGCCCCGGGCCTCCATGACCGTCAGCGCCATGGCCTGCTGCACCATGATCGCCACCCTCTCCATGGTCGCCGCCACCGTGACCGGCACCGCCGGCACCACCGCCATCACCACCGTGACCGCCACCTCCGGCACCACCGCCGTCACCACCGTGACCGCCACCTCCGGCACCGCCGCCGTCACCACCGTGACCGCCACCTCCGGAGCCTCCACTACCGGAGCCACCGCTGCCACCACCGTGGCCGCCACCGCCTTCGCCGCCGTGACCACCGCCTCCGGAGCCACCGCCACCGTGACCACCGCCACTGCCGCCATCTTTGGCATRMACGCTGGAGAAACTACYGATGTAATCGGGCACCAGGACAGTCGATGCCGACAGGACTCCGCCAATCGCCAGAGCCAATAAACATTTTTTGAGCTGCATGTTGCAACCTCCGCTTGGAGTTGCGTCGTCATCTCCGTATCGAACGCAATGTCCAGTGAGTTCCCGGTCGCCCATTGGAGCGGCCAGCCAACCGGCTCGGTCATAAATCTGCAGCATTAACGAGCAACTGCGGTTTCCGCACGATCCTTCAAAGCCAGTCAGTATCGTTACGCGGGAAATATTCCCACGTTTGTGTTAGATGAGTGCTTTCAGCCCGAGTTCAACAAATCAGTATCAGGACCAAGGCATGCGTTGAGCAAAAACTTCAACCTGACCCATTGGAGCATCGCCCCTCAGCCGATCGGCTGGTTTAACGAGATGAGTTTTTCAATGGGATAGACCAGGAGTCTGGCATTCGGATTTACCTAGGGAACCCGGGTCGAATCAAAGAGCCAGTCATGGCGCTGGCTCGCCTGCCCGTGCTGGCATAGAGCGACTGATCGGGGCCGATTTCTGCCTTTGGCCAGCGACAGCTTTGGGTTTGCGGCCTTCGCGACAGGTAGCAATCGGCCGACTCTGTTGAAAAAGTCGGCCATGGTTTGCTCAGCGGAAAAGTGCGCGTCCGAGATTGAAATCYTTACTTTGSGCAGAGGSTTCCGGATTCAGATTTCACGTAGAAGCGTGCAAAAAAGGCGTTTTCACCGGTCAATGATCAGGCAGTTTGGGCGGACCGACTTTTTCAACAGAATCGGCCATAAACGGTCATTCACAGCTGGTGTACCCCCCCGAATGTCGAGGCCAATCACTGCGAAAGGGGTAAATTTTGAGGGTCCTTGCGCGAATCGTACCTATAATTTTTCAGATATCGGCCCCATTGGTCAGTGAATACAAATGCCCGCAGATGACGAGTCGCAGCCCGGTTCTGACGTTCTCTTCGACGAAGCTGACTGCGGCTTACTGCTGACCGCAGAAAATGGCGAGATCGTACAGGTCAACCTCACGTTCTGCCGTTGGTTAGGCTACCGGCGAGAAGAGCTGCTCGGTCGTCACATCCAGGACTTGATGAGCCTCGAGGGAAGGACGTTCCACAAGATGTACTGGGCGCCCCTCATGCAGATACAGGGCGTCGTGGCTGACGTGAAGTTCGATCTGGTTCACTACAACGGACATTCCATTGCATTGATGCTCAGCGCCATCAGCTGTGAGCATTCTGCTGGCATATTTCATGAAATGACGCTGTTCAAAGCCGCGGCTAGCCAAAGGTACGAGCGCGAACTGCTCAATGCCCGAATGCTTGCCGAAAGGCATTTGGCGAAACACCTCAAGGACCAACGCGTACTGGATATGACCCAGGACAAGTTGCGTATCACGTACGCTGCGGCTGAAGACAGAGCCCTGTTCGCCGAGCAGCTTATTGGGATTGTCAGTCATGACCTGCGCAACCCATTGTCGGCGATAAAAATGGCGGCGGAACTGCTGGGCCGCAGGGCGATGGATGCTAAACAAGCACAAATACTTGGCCACATCACACACTCGGTAGAGCGCGCACAGCGTCTGGTGGCCGATCTGCTGGATTTCACCTTGACGCAAGTCGGGCGAGGTATCGCAGTCCTGCCCAAACCCGTTGATCTACACGAACTGGTGGCCGATTGCCTGGACGAGTTGAGCCTGGCTTTTCCCGGGCATAAGTTGACCCATCTGCGGTATGGGCAAGGTGATTTTTCTGCCGACAGTGATCGGCTCTATCAGCTCATCGGCAACCTGGTCGCCAATGCAGTCGCTTACGGCGCCGCCGATAGCGAAGTCACCGTTTCTACACGCGTTGAAGATCAAGCGGTCATTATTACAGTGCACAACTTCGGTACTCCCATACCACTGGAGTTGCTCAAGGACTTGTTCGAACCGATGATCCGTGGCAGTCATGACAATRCCGAACTCAGAAGTGTCGGGTTGGGTCTGTTCATCGTTCGGGAGATTGTAAGGGCGCACTACGGCGAAGTGGCTGTAACTTCTACTCTCACCGCCGGTACAACATTCACTGCAACCTTTCCTCGCACCTTAAATTAGCTTGGATTGCCCCTCACTCAGCCCCATCGCCCGTCCATTACTAGCCGACGATAGCCTGGCGGACTGGCCGCTATACTGGATCGTTTTATACACTTCACGACAGGCAATGGTCGGCCAGAAACAGCCCTTCACCGCCAAGGTCGAATGCGCATAGAACCGGAACAACGGGTGACGCCTAAAACGGTAAGCTGTTCGTTCAGAACCATTTGTTTTGCTTTTTTTGGTTGCGCTTACTGATTCTTGAATAACAGTAAGAACAGAGCTGTTGTGGCAAGCAGCGCACCCGTCAGGAAAGTGCTGTCTGACCCAATGCTTTGCCAAAGCCAGCCCGCAAGAACGCTGGCGATCAGCATGCATACACCACTGACAAGGTTGAAAATACCGAAGGCCGTACCCTTGAGTTCCGTGGGAGCTTTATCTGCTACCAGCGAGGCAAGAATGCCTTGGCTGAATCCCATATGAAGCCCCCACAAGGCAATGCCCAACATCATCGGAATGACAGAACTGGACTGAGCAAGCAGCAAATCCGCCAGGACGAGTAGTCCCATCCCCACACAGAGCAGTTTGGTGCGACTGATGCGATCAGATAGCCAGCCGACAGGATAAGCGGACAGCGTATAAAAAAGTGCCATCACCACCATCACCAGTGGAGTCCAAGTGATCGACAGGCCTGTCTGTTGCGCCCGTAATACCAGAAACGCCTCGCTGAAACGGGCAAGCGTAAACACCCCTCCAACTATGACAACCCACCAATACCCAGAGGAGAAGTCGTGCAGGACTTTCCAATGAATTGGAGATCGAAATTTGTGTTCACCGGGGAGGTGTGTGGGCTCTTTTACGCCTGTGACAATGAGAGCCACAGCCACCGCTGCCGGAATTACTGCAAACCACAGGACAAGCTGTATATCTGCGAGCCATAACATGAGTACGATGGCCAGAGCAGGGCCAAGAAC
>NZ_JBFUIC010000365.1:0-3663 GCF_056402075.1 Pseudomonas sp. P4_C3 | reverse complement strand
GGCTGTTGGCGCCGTCGGCGGTTGGGTGGGGTTCGTTATCGTTGAGGGTGTAGCTGTAGCTGATCACCCCGGTCGCGGCATTGAACCCGGTGATGGTCAGCGTGCTGCCCAGCGGGGTGGTGGTCGATTGCGGGAAGCCCGCGGCCACACCACCGCTGACCACGGCAATGCCGCCGACGGTCAGGGTTTGCAGGCCATCGAGCGCGGCCACCGTGAAAGTCCCGCTCTGGGTCAGTGCCGACGTGTTGGGGCTGCTGCCATCGCCGAGATTTTTTTCATAAACCGTCAGCTCGCCGCCATACACGTTGAGGCCGTTGAGGGTCACCGGATTGTCGTTGTTGTAGACATTCAGCACCAGGTTGGCCGTGCTGCTGTCGCCGTCAGAGTCGGTGAGGGTGTAGGTGAAGGTTTCGGTGCCGTTGCCGCCGCCGTGCAACGCCTTGAAGTCGGCATCGCTGGTGTTGAGGGTGTAGGTGTAAGTGCCGTTGGCATTGAGTACCAGGGTGCCGTAGGTGCCGGTGAAGGTGCCGGGGGTGATCGGGCCGGCGTTTTCACCCACGGTTACCCGGTCGGCGCCTTGCACGTCGTTGCTCAGCACGTTGCCATTGAGGGTCAGCAGGGTTTCCGAGGCCGTTGAAGCATTGCTGTCGTACACGGCTTTTGGCAGGTCGTCGACGATGTTGACGTCCAGTGAATCGGTCGTGGTGGTGCCGTTGTCGTCGACCACGGTCACGGCGAACTGCTCAGGCAGGGTGTTGGCGCCGTTGGCCGTCGGGTGCGCTTCGTTGTCATTCAGGGTGTAGCTGTAGCTCACGACACCGGTCGCGGCGTTGAACCCGGTGATGGTCAGGGTGCTGCCCAGTGGTGTGGTGATCGACTGCGGGAAGCCGGCGGCCACACCGCCGGTGACCACGGCAATACCGCCGACGGCCAGGCTCGTGACGCCGTCCAGCGCGGTCACGGTGAAGGTGCCGCTCTGGGTCAGAGCCGGTGCGTCCGGGCTGCTGCCGTCGCCGAGGTTTTTTTCGTAAACCGTCAGCTCACCGCCATACACGTTGAGGCCGTTGAGGACCACCGGATCATCGTTGTTGTGGATCTGCAGTACCAGATTGGCGGTGCTGATGTCGCCGTCGGCGTCCATCAACGTATAGGTGAAGCTCTCCGTCGCACTGCCGCCGCCGTGCAAGGCCTTGAAGTCGGCATCGCTGGTGTTGAGGGTGTAGGTGTAGGTGCCGTTGGCATTCAGCACCAGGGTGCCGTAAGTCCCGGCGAAGGTGCCGGGGGTGATCGGTCCGGCGTTTTCACCCACCGTTACCCGGTCGGCGCCTTGCACGTCGTTGCTCAACACGTTGCCGTTGAGGGTCAGCAGGGTTTCCGAAGCCGTTGAAGCATTGCTGTCGTCCACGCCATTGGGCAGATCGTCGACGATGTTCACGTCGAGGCTGCCGGTCGCAGTGGTGCCGTTGTCGTCGACCACGGTCACGGCGAACTGCTCAGGCAAAGTGTTGGCGCCATTGGCGGTTGGGTGGGCTTCGTTATCGTTGAGGGTGTAGCTGTAGCTGATCACCCCGGTCGCGGCATTGAACCCGGTGATGGTCAGGGTGCTGCCCAGTGGCGTGGTGATAGATTGTGGAAAGCCGGCGGCCACACCGCCGGTGACCACGGCGATACCGCCGACGGTCAGGGTCGTTACGCCGTCGAGGGCGGTGACCGTAAAGGTGCCGTTCTGGGTCAACACCGTGGCATCCGGTGCGCTGCCGTCGCTGAGGTTTTTCTCGAAGACGGTGAGTTCGCCGCCCCCAATGTTCAAACCGCCAACCGTCACCGAATCATCGTTGTTGTGGATCTGCAGCACCAGGTTGGCGGTGCTGCTGTCGCCGTCCGCATCGGTGAGGGTGTAGCTGAAGGTCTCCGTCGCACTGCCACCGCCGTGCAGGGCTATGAAGTCGGCATCGCTGGTGTTCAGCGTGTAGGTGTAAGTGCCGTTGGCGTTGAGCACCAGGGTGCCGTAAGTCCCGGCGAAGGTCCCGGGAGTGATGGGGCCGGTGTTTTCTCCGAGCGTCACGCGGTCGGCGCCTTGCACGTCGTTGCTCAGCACGTTGCCGTTGAGGGTCAGCAGGGTTTCCGAGGCGGTGCCATTATTGTCATCGACTGCTTTGGGCACGTCGTCGATGATGCTGATATCCAGCGTACCGGTAATGCTGTCGCCATTGCTGTCGCTGGCCACCACGGTGACGTGTTCGACAAGACTATTGGCACCCTCGCCGCTTGCGTGGGATTCGGCACGGTTGAGGGTGTAGCTGTAACTGACCACGCCCGTGGCCGGGTTGTAACTGGTGACGGTCAGCGTGCTGCCCAGCGGGGAGGTGATCGACTGCGGGAAACCTGCCGCGACGCCGCCGCTGATCAAGTTGATCGCGCCGATGCTAAGGCTGGTCAGCCCGTCTGGCGCATTGATGGTAAAGGTGCCGCTTCGCGTCAGCGAGTCTGCGTTCCTCGCCGAACCGTCGGCCAGGTTGGCTTCATTGACGGTCCGCTCGCCGTTCTGCTCCGACAGGCCGTCGAAGGTGACCGGATTGTTCGGCACTTGCGCAACCACCGGCGGCACCACAGGAGCATCGTCCGCTACAACGTTATTGTCTGGATTGGCGTTCAGGCGTTCTTCGGGAAGTTCAGGAATGCCATTGAAACCGGCAGTGGGGAAGCCGATGATCGGATCGACTCGCCCGCCCACTTCTTCGAGCAGGACGAAACCATGACCACTGCCCTGGACTCCGCCCGGTACACCGGTAGTCGTGGCAGGCCCGGCAGCGGTGGCTTCAGCGGTTTGGGTCGGGTCATCGCCAGCCGTAATGGCTTTTTGCAGCTGTGCGACATCCGTCAGCTGCGCTTCGCTCGGCGTCACCGCCTCAGACGAGTCCACATGGGGAATCTGATTGGCGAGCAACTGCGGCGTCATCTGCATGCTGCTGCCGCGCCCGAGGGTCAGTTCCTGGCCATTTTGCAGATGCACCGCCACCGCGCCTTCTGCGCCGGTGCTCAGTTGGTCGCCGGCAAACAGCCTGTCCCCCTCGACCAAAGCACGCCGGGTGCCGTCGCTCGCAACCGCGAACACCTGGCCGATGACCTTACTGACGATACCGATGAGCGTAGCCATGTGCACTTCCTCCGCTGCCAACCGCTGTCGGCAGCTTGTTTGTGCGAAGAACGTGCGCATGGCTCAAGCGGGTTGTCTGGCGAATCGTGTTGCGGGTGCCGGTTTACTTGAGTAAGCCGCGGCCCCGGCAACGATCTCGCCCAGCCAGTCGCTCACGGCGCTGTTTACGATTTTAGGGAAAGCCCTCTGCAATCAATGGCATCGGATCCCTGTGCGCAACAACGTTGCCTGTGAGCGATGCGTAACAATCTCGAATCAGTCAAGTGACAAAAAACCGTCGCCACCAGATCGCTCGCATCCCTCCCTTCCAGCACTTCTCCGCTCTATGTCGATAAGTGGATTGGAACTTTCCTCAAACCCCGATGAGCGCCCTAGAGCCCATAAAACAAGGGCTTTCGAATTGAACAATGTGCTGGATTTTGCAGGGCGCATAAGTTTTTTTTGGCATACCCGTTATGAAAAAAATTTCTTAGCTACGCTCCAGAATGTTCTTAGCTCTTTTGTTA
>NZ_JBFUIC010000364.1:0-3664 GCF_056402075.1 Pseudomonas sp. P4_C3 | reverse complement strand
ACAATGTGCTGCCACCCGATCTGCAAACCAGCTTCAATATCCCCACTAACGGTAATCCCAGCCCGGTGTTCGGGGCTCAACCGTTCACCCAGAAGCTTGAACTTTTCGAGGAATTCGGCTCGAACAAACTGGATGCGACCGACCCGCCATCACCCGTTCCGTTTCCGGTTCCGACGCTGGGCCCCGCACCGGCGCAAGATCCATTGAAGGTGGCGCGTAGCGGCCCGTCGCCGGATGCGCTGGAGGCCTTTCTCAGGCAGCCGGCATTGACGCCCTTCCCGACAGAGTTCTCCAATGTCCTGGACCGCAACCCCTGGAAGGCGCAGATCGAGCTTTTCCTCAATCGCCGGGTCGATTCGCCCGCAGAAGGCCGGCCACCGGGAAAAGGCTGGTCGCACCAGCGTTTCAATGAGTTTTTCCCGCGCGACGCCTTCAAGACGGTGCAAGCAGGCGCGCACGTCAACAGCGGCTTGCGTGATCGTATGCAACGGCATAACTACGCCGTGGGGGAATTCGCGCCCGGCGGGCTCTACCACAACACCAGCGGCGACCCGGCCAACGAGGGCACCACCAAGGGCATTCAAGTGCAGTTCCACCCCAACTTCCCTGTCCAGGACCATAATGCGGTGTGGACATTCGACGGCACCTTTCCGCCCAAACTGCTTCTAGTACGCTATGGCCAAGCGATGCTGATGCGTCACTACGATGCCTTGCCCATTGACCCATCGGCCAACCGGGGCTTTGGCCTGCACACCCTTACCACCCATGAACATAACGGCCACTCGCCCGCCGAAAGCGACGGCTTTACCAACGCGTTCTTCTTCCCGGGCCAGTACTACGACTATCGCTGGCCGATCCAGTTGGCCGGTTACGACAGCATCAACACCACTGCGCAGGACCCACGGGCAGCGTTCCCGTGCGACCCCGGTGAAATCCTTTTCGTCAACGACGCCACCCCCGGCTTCAAGACATGCAACAACGGCACCATCAAGATCCGTGGCGACTGGCGCGAAACCATGAGCAGCCACTGGTTCCACGACCACATGCTCGATTTCACCGCGCAGAATGTCTACAAGGGCAATGCGACGATGATGAACTACTACAGCGCCGTGGACCGTGGCAACGAGGCGGTCGACGACGGGGTCAACCTGCGCTTGCCCAGCGGTTCGGGGCTGGGGTGGGGTAACCGCGACTATGACGTCAACTTGACGATCGCCGACAAGGCCTGGGACCAGACCGGCCAGTTGTGGTTCAACCCCTTCAACACCGACGGTTTTCTCGGTGACCAGGTGCTGACCAACTGGGAGTACAAGCCCTTCCTGGACGTACGTGCCCGTCGCTACCGTTTCCGCATTCTCAACGGATCGGTTTCTCGCTACTTCAAGCTGGCGGTGGTGCGTCAGGTCAATGGTAATGGTGGCGAGTTTCCTGGCCCGAAAAGCTCCGCTGTTTCCTATAACCGGGTGCCGTTCCACTTGATTGCCAACGACGGCAATATCATGGAGCACGCGGTGCCGTTCGATGGCAGCCTGGACCTCGATGGCGACGGCGACACTCAGAACCACAATGGCATTCTGCCGATACAGGGCATTGGCGAGCGCTATGACATCGTCGTCGACTTCGCGAAGAACGGCATCAACCCCGGCGACAAGCTTTTCTTCGTCAACGTCGAGGAGCATGAAAACGGCAAGCGTCCAAAACGTGACATTGCATTGGCGGATGTACTCTCCGGGAAGTACCTGCCCGTTGTCAGGCAAACCAGCAACGGGCCACAGTGGGTCAACGGTGACCCGGGCGTGGGCCTGTTCCTGCAACTGAACGTCCAGCCTTACACCGGCCAGGATGTCAGTATGAATCCGGTCGACTTCGAGCCCGCCAAGCCTGGCAAGCCCGAGGGCAGGTTCATGATCCCCTTGCCCTTGCACCGTGATGACCCTGCCGATATCGCCCGGCTTGCCCAGGCGCGGCACCGCACCTTTATCTTTGGCCGCTCCAACGGCACGGATTTCAAGCCCTGGACGATCAAGACCGATGGCGGCGAAGGCTTCAACATGGACCCGCGGCGGATTTCAGCCGCGCCACAACTGGCCACTGGCCCGACACCGGCCGGGTTCAAGGGTGAGGGCACGCTGGAAGTCTGGAAGATCCAGAACGGCGGCAATGGCTGGAGTCACCCGGTGCATGTGCACTTCGAGGAAGGGATCATTCTCACTCGAGGTGGCAAACCACCACCAGAATGGGAAAAAGGCGCGCGCAAGGATACCTACGATATAGGCCGCCATCCCGAGAGCCTCGACACTGTCGAGATGGCCATACACATCCGTGAGTTTGCCGGTACCTACATGGAACACTGCCACAACACACAGCATGAGGACACGTCGATGCTGCTGCGCTGGGACTCCGAGCACCCGGGCCAGTTCCAATTGATGCCCACACCTTTGCCCAGCTGGGACGGCGTGAAATTCGTGGCCTCGGTTGCGTTACCGACGTTCCGTACGGGAGATGGCGTCGGGCCACAGGCCGGGGTCAACGATAACCCGGACAATAGCAGTGGCAGTGGTAGCAGCGGCAGTAGCAGCAGTGGCAAAGGCAGCAGCGGCAGCAGCAGCAGCAGTGGCGGTGGCAAAGGCAGCAGCAGTGGCAAAGGCAGCAGTGGCGGTGTCAGCGGAGGTAAAGGCTAGCGTCGTCAATCTAACGGCTGGTCATGTCGTCAGCAAACGCAAAAAACCGCTTACATGACCGTTTCAATCCCAAAGCCGCCTGTCATCACAGTCGGCTTTGGGTAGATTCTGTTGAAAAAGTCGCCCCGGCCAAATGGGCAGTGCATTGAGTGGTGAAAACGTCATTTTTGTACGCTGCTACGTAAAATCCGAGCCCTGATGCTTCTGCGTGTAATGCAGATTTCAATCTCAGACGCGTTCTTTTCTGACCCGAAAACCGACGCCGACTTTTTCAACACAATCGGTAGATTGCTGCCGGTCACAATCTAAAATCATCAGCTTTCTCGGTGATGGACTCGAACAGCAAGCGCACTTTGCCAAGTCGGCTTGGCGTACGATTCTCGCCGAATCCTGCGGCCGTCCCCAAAATCCCTCTGTGGCAATGCCGCGAATTTGCTTTTTTCGAGGGAAAAATGGCAGTGCTTTGACCTGGTTTGTTAGCCCGACCATAGATTTTTATGGTACTTCACGGAATCCCGGGGAACACCGACACCTGTAGAAGCTGCGGTGCGGCGATCCGACTTGCCAGCGATGGCAACTGACGGCCGACCATTTTCTTCCTGGTGTACATATTCATTACTGCGGTAACGGCCACTTAGGGTTCCGCCCTTACGGCGGGTCACTTGGAAAAGCGGAACGCCGCCCGGCCCCAAGTAACCAAGGGCTCTTGCCCCTGACGTTCGGTGCCTCGCCCAGGCTCGGCATGCCCTCGCTCCGGTCCTGCTCCGTGGGCCCGCCGCCATCGGCCATCCATGGCCCAGAGTGTGTMAAAACKCCAAAGCMAACCCTTGCTATGATTKCCCMGGATTTCATCGCAAGGGYTGCCCATGAAACGCTTCATTCAAGGTGAACACCGAGGTCAAAGGACCCTGCTCCCCGAGAGCCTGGACGATTACGTCAGCGACACTAATCCGGTGCGCGTTGTCGATGTCTTCGTGGATGAA
>NZ_JBFUIC010000363.1:0-3700 GCF_056402075.1 Pseudomonas sp. P4_C3 | reverse complement strand
GCCTACCGGCCGGCCTGGTTCTGATGCGTGCGTGTTTCCCTGTAGGAGCTGTCGAGTGCAACGAGGCTGCGATCTTTTGGCTTTATTGCTTACAAGCAAGATCAAAAGATCGCAGCCTTCGGCAGCTCCTACGGAGTGATACATCCGCGAAATCAGGTCGGCTGTCAGGCCGCCTTCGCGAGCAGGCTCGCTCCTACAGAAGAGCAAAGGCAGACCGGCGTACACCCTCGCTTCTCACCACTCATCAGGCCGAGCGTTAGCTCGCCTGCAGCTCTTGATCTTGATCCACCCGCCCCCTCGGAAGGCCTCGTTCCGGTGTTCATCCGGGGGTAGGCGCGCAGCGCCGTTCGGCGCAGCCGAACACATCGAGAGGAGGTCGAGCGAAGCCGACCGGAGGCGATGCCCCCGGATGAATGCCGGAGCGAAGGAACCCCGAGCCTTGGCGAGGGGCCGTACGTAAGGGGCGAGACCTTTGGTTCCTTTGGGCTGGGCCGGCACTCCGGCGTTTGCCAAAGGGACTCGCCGTAAGGGCGAAACCGCCAGCCGCCGTTACCGCAGCAACGGATATGTACTCAGACCCACAACCTGATCGACGAGTCCCGTCAGCCGCTCGGCCAACGCCTTGGCCTGGCTCGCCACGTCGGTAACGGCGGTACTTTCCCACCACATGCCGCGCAACGGCGGGCCCATGGCAAACAGACGGCGGGCGGGCTGCCCCTCGGCGTTCAGGACCGCGCCATCGACCTCTGCCGCAATGCCCAGGGCCAGCGGCCCCGGCTGCACCAGACCGCGGGCGAGCAGTTGCCGGGGTAACGGCCGCGCCACCCGACGCCAGTCGTATTCGATACCGCTGGAGTTGATCAGGGCGGCACCGCTGACCACACAGGTCTGCGTCTCGCCGCGTCGTCGAAGGCGGATACTGACGCTGTCGCCCGTCGAAGGCTCAAGTCCCTTGAACGAGGCCGCGTGAA
The DNA here is from genome assembly GCF_056402075.1 of Pseudomonas sp. P4_C3. Classification (NCBI taxonomy): domain Bacteria; kingdom Pseudomonadati; phylum Pseudomonadota; class Gammaproteobacteria; order Pseudomonadales; family Pseudomonadaceae; genus Pseudomonas; species Pseudomonas sp. P4_C3. The sequence continues at coordinate 2,729 of NZ_JBFUIC010000363.1, read as the reverse complement.
TACGTAACCGCCCTTCTTTATATAAGCGCTCCACTCGTTCGGCGCTCAAGGGTGGYGAGCGGTGGTGATGGCTTTCCCACCACGGCCGTACATGCCGCACGAACTGCCGACGCTGCACGTCCGTCGCCTGATGCCACAAGCGGCCGATATGTGCCCGCACCGTGTCCAGTGGCGCTTGCCAGTCGATACCCTGGGCGATAGCGTCCCGGCAGTGTCGACGCAGTTCGCGCATCAGCTGGCGAGGTGTGCGGATACTCAGGTCCTCAGCGAGAAAATCCACCCAGGCCGGTGGCTGGCGACGCACATGGGGCAGCAGCCCGTGGCGGGAAAACACTTCGATCGGCCCGCGATGCCCGGCCTGTTCCAGGGACACCACGGCGTCGACCATGGTCAGGCCCGAGCCGATGATCATGACCGTCGATTGCGGATCGAGCCGCTGCATGGCCGCCACGTCCCACGGATCGAGGGCGGCCGCATTCAAGCCGCTGGATTCGGTTTGTGGCGTGCGCGCGGCGGGAAACATTCCGGTGGCCAGCACCGCAAACGCGCCCTGCACGCATCGGCCATCGCTCAAGGTCAACCGCACGGTGTCGGCATCGGTTTGCAAATCGACCGCCTCGGCCTGCACATGCTCGACCGTCGAACCGTTCAGTGCACCCACCGCCTGTGCTTCGGCCAGGCGCTGTCGGGCGTACAGGCCGAATACGCCCCGTGGTGGAAACAGTTCGCTGATCGGCACATGCTGCTGATCCGATTCCGGCCAGCCGCCCGCCGCGATGTACCCGGTCAGCCATTGGGTCAGGTCGTCGGCGTTGTCCGGATCGACACTCATCCGCGCCGCATTGCCGTTGAGCGTATGGCCCAGTTCCACCGCACTGTAGGCTTCGCCCCGCCCCAATTCGGCCCGGGGCTCGATCACCAGCACCCGGCGCTGGCCCGGCAAGCGCATCAATTGCGCCGCCAGCATCGCGCCACTGAGGCCGCCGCCGACAATCAGGATGTCGGCGTCATTGGTCAAGGTCTGGTCCATCGTGCTCTCCCTGTTCAGATCACCACGTTACGCACAAACCGCGCCGCCACCGCCCCGTCGTTGCGATAACAGTGCGGCTGGTTGCTGGCGAACATGAAGAATTCACCCGCGGCGATAGGCTGTGGCTGGTCGCCGAGCATAACGGTCAGGCAACCTTCGAAGACATAAATCTGCTCGCTCCAGCCATCGGCGTCCGGCTCCGACGGATACACCTCGCCCGGTTGCAGGCACCACTCCCACTGCTCGACTTCGCGGCTGGCCTGGGCCTTGGAGAGCAACACCGCTTTGCTGCCGGGGATCGTACCGGTCCAGGCCAGCTCATTGATACGACTGGGATCGCGGGCGTCGGGCGCCTGGATCAAATCACTGAAGGCAACGTCGAGGGCTTCGGCCACCCGGTCGAGGGTGGTCAGGCTGACGTTCTTTTCCCCCGCCTCGATCGCCACCAGCATTCGACGGCTGACACCGGACTTTTCCGCCAGCGCGCTCTGGCTCAGGTCGGCGGCATGACGCAAACGACGGACGTTTTGACTGACGTGCTGGAGGACCGAAGCCCGTTGGGTAGAATCTTTGTGCACTATATTGCTCACTGGGTGGGGTTGGGCAGTATACTGCGCAACATTCGACGCATTGTGCGTCCCCCTCCAGTAGCGTGCAAGGTCATGACGTTGGTGAACTCCCCAAAGGCTTCCTCCCGTTTCACACGGTTCAGCAAGGCTGAATGCGTGCTGGTGCTGATCACGATGGTCTGGGGCGGTACCTTCCTGTTGGTACAGCACGCGATGACCGTCAGCGGCCCGATGTTTTTCGTCGGCCTGCGTTTTGCCGCCGCCGCGAGCATCGTCGCCCTGTTCTCCTGGCGTCATCTGCGCGACATGACTTTGTTCGAACTCAAGGCGGGGTCGTTTATCGGCGTGGCGATCATGCTCGGCTACGGCTTGCAGACGGTCGGGTTGCAGAGCATTCCCAGCAGCCAATCGGCATTCATTACCGCGCTGTACGTGCCTTTCGTGCCGTTGCTGCAATGGCTGGTGCTGGGGCGGCGCCCGGGGTTGATGCCCAGCATCGGCATCATGCTGGCCTTTAGCGGGTTGATGCTGTTGTCCGGGCCGTCCGGTGCGGCGTTCAACTTCAGCTCCGGTGAAATCGCCACCTTGATCAGCGCCGTGGCCATTGCGGCCGAGATCATCCTGATCAGCACCTATGCCGGCCAGGTCGATGTGCGCCGGGTGACGGCGGTGCAACTGGCGGTGACTTCGGTGCTGTCGTTCCTGATGGTGGTGCCGACCAACGAGGCGATTCCGGATTTCTCGTGGTTGCTGCTGTGTAGCGCGCTGGGCCTTGGGGCGGCAAGCGCGGCGATTCAGGTGGCGATGAACTGGGCACAGAAAAGCGTGTCACCGACCCGCGCCACGCTGATCTATGCCGGTGAGCCGGTATGGGCCGGGATTGTCGGGCGCATCGCCGGGGAACGTTTGCCGGCGATTGCCCTGGTCGGGGCCGGGTTGATTGTAGCGGCGGTGATAGTCAGTGAGTTGAAGACCAAGGGCAAAGCTGCGGCTGAGCAGGAGCTGGAGCAGGAAACACAGCGATAAACCGCAAACTCTGCATTGCCAGATAGGCCGCCATCGCGAGCAAGCTCGCTCCCACAGGGTATGAAGGTGTACACAATCTTGTGTTCAACCCAAAACCCCAAAAC
>NZ_JBFUIC010000362.1:0-3719 GCF_056402075.1 Pseudomonas sp. P4_C3 | reverse complement strand
CTGTTCTGGCTCGTTTAAAGCAAATTACAGGTACTAGAACCGATGTTTCTTTATCTTCGGCGCTACAGATCAGTCCGCAAACCCTTAGTAGCTGGAAAGGCCGCGACAGCACGCCGTACTCATTATGCGTAGAAATTGCTCAAACTCGGGGTATCTCCCTTGATTGGTTGCTGCTGGGCGAAGGTCCGATTTTGAGACAAACAGTTACTAATTCTTCGGAAGCCAATCAGGAAAGCACAACACGGGAAAACACCATTCTCACGCTCTGGCGGTTGCTCGACGAAGATGATCGCTGCGCCATACAACACGCACTCGAGGAAAAGCAACGACTGCGTGATATGGAACTCAGGCTTTCCGAAATGGCCTCCATTCTGGCAACACTTAAACCTTCGAATGAAACTTGATGACCTATGTAATCCGAAGTTTCATAGCTTCAAGACATGCCGCGCCCGCCACCCACACCAAAGCAATCCATTCATGGCCCCTCATCTTCGCCTTCGCAGGTGTCGAATGATTTCGCCGATACCGACGCTATCGATCCATTGCATGAACTTGATGCTGATAGGAATAACAACCAGTGCGCAAAGAAAGGCTGTCACGCCTGCTGTCAGAAAAGGCACCAGCGGATGTGCGACAGGCGTGAAGAGGTAACCGACACCCGCAGACAGCGACCAGGAACCGATGCGTTGCCAGGCCTTGAAGTCAGTGCGAGTGGTTGTAACCAGCCACGCGCCGAGCATTGCACCAAACAGTACCTCGCCATCAACCACTGGCAGTGATGCAATCCCCATTCCCAACATGAGCCCACTGATACCGTTGTAGGTCGAATCAGTCAGGCTCATGTGCACCTCGCGCAACGACCGAATCCACGATGATCGCTCCCGACTCGATCGCCTTGAGCAAGGCAGAACTGCGAGTGCTGACGTCGAACTTTCGGCGAATATTGGCGAAGTGAAAATTAACGGTAGATTCCGCGCAATTCTCGATCCTGGCGATTTCCCAGGAAGTCTTGCCCTTGAAACACCACATCAGGATTTGTGTTTCTTTCGCCGTCAGCTTCGCCGTTGGTGTACTTCCCTCTCCGCCGGGTGCTACCCGCGCCAAAGAGTCATTCGATTGTTGGGTTGACATAAGAATCCCTCTTTGCGGGAACACCCGTCGCTGGGCGTCCACTGTTAGAGAGAAATACTGACGATCAGGCCGAACCCGAACAATCGACGGGAGTTGTAGCGGCGAGCGCTACATAACACGATGAAAAGTCTTAGCCGAGTACTACCAACCGGTTCGGCAACTCATTGCGCGCATGGGTCACTGGCACATGCACTTTGAGCAATTCGCCACAGGCTTCGATGCAGCTGACAAACCCTTGCAGCGTCTGCCCCTGCTTCACCTGTTGGGTGAACGTGGCGACAATGGCGTCCCAGTTCTTGTTGTCCAGGCGACTGGAAATCCCTTCATCCACCAGGATCTCCACATAACGCTCGGCCTCGGAGACGAAAATCAGCACGCCAGTGCTGCCCTCGGTGTGGTGCAGGTTCTGCTCCAGGAACTGCCGGCGCGCCAGGTTCGAGGCGCGCCAGTGGCGCACCGAGCGCGGGATCAGATGGGTGGTGACGTTCGGCAGGCGGAACACCAGGCACAGCACAATGAAGAGCGCCCATTGCACCATCAGCAGGCTGTGCAGGGTCAGCCAACCGGTGAGGTAATGCACGACGCCCGGCACCAGCAGCGCCAGCAGGCTGGCCCACAGCAACGGGATGTACGCATAGTCGTCGGCGCGGGCCGCGAGCACGGTCACCAGTTCCGCATCAGTATCGCGCTCGACCCGGGCAATTGCCTCGGCCACTTTGCGTTGTTCGTGTTCAGTCAGTAATGCCATGTCGTGAAGTGCCTGCTCGTTTTTATTATCACCAGCCGCCGGACGAACCGCCCCCGCCGAAACTGCCCCCGCCGCCGCTGAAGCCTCCACCTCCACCGCCGCCGCCAAATCCACCACCGCCAAAGCCGCCCCCGGATCCGCCGGAGCCGCCCCGGCCGGCGGGAAGGATACCGAGCATCTGGCACACAAAAACAGTCAGGATGAACAACATCAGCAAAAACACGAACAACCCGGGATGCCGCGAGACGAAATCGCCCCCCGGATCGCCTCTGGATTCATACGCCGTGGAGGGTTCGTCCAGGGGGTTGCCGCCCAGCACCACCAGCATCGCCGCCACGCCGTCACTGATGCCCTTGCTGAAGTTGCCGGTCTTGAACGCCGGGGTAATGACCTGGTTGATGATCACCGAACTCTGGGCATCGGTCAGGCGATCCTCCAGGCCGTAGCCGACTTCGATGCGAAGTTTACGCTCGTCCCGGGCGACGATCAGCAAGGCGCCGTTGTTCTTGTCCTTCTGCCCGATGCCCCAGTGGCGGCCGAGTTGGTAACCGAAGTCGGCGATGTCTGTGCCTTGCAAATCCGGCAAAGTCACGACCACAAGCTGCTCGCCGGTGGCTTGCTCATGGGCCTGAAGTTGTTGGCTGAGTTGCTGGCGCACCGATGGCTCGATCATCTGCGCATTGTCGACCACCCGCCCGGTCAGCGCCGGGAAGCTCAGCTCGGCCCGGGCCGTGATCGTCACCAGCCAGAACAACAGCAACAGGACTGTTTTAAACACACGCATTAGCAACCTCTTCCGTCCCAAGCCTGGCCCTGTAGGAGCTGCCGCAGGCTGCGATCTGTTGATCTTGACCTTTAGCGCTCGCGAAAAAATCAAAGTCAAAAGATCGCAGCCTGCGGCAGCTCCTACAGGGTTGATTCAGAATTTGACCTCGGGGGCCTTTTCCGACCCCGGTGTGGCTTCGAAGGTCTCGCGCACCGGCAGGTCGCTGTACATCACGCTGTGCCACAGGCGACCGGGGAACGTGCGGATCTCGGTGTTGTATTTCTGCACCGCGAGGATGAAATCACGCCGGGCCACGCTGATCCGGTTCTCGGTGCCTTCAAGCTGCGATTGCAAGGCGAGGAAGTTCTGGTTGGCCTTCAGGTCCGGATAGCGCTCGGAGACCACCATCAAACGACTCAAGGCGCCACTGAGCTGATCCTGGGCCTGTTGGTACTGCTTGAGTTTTTCCGGGTTGTCGAGGGTCGAGGCATCCACCTGGATCGACGTGGCCTTGGCCCGAGCTTCAATGACCGCCGTCAGGGTCTCTTCCTCATGTTTGGCGTAGCCCTTGACGGTTTCCACCAGATTGGGAATCAGGTCAGCACGGCGCTGATACTGGTTCTGCACCTGGCCCCAGGCGGCCTTAGCCTGTTCGTCGAGGGTCGGGATATTGTTGATGCCGCAAGCGGTCAGCAACGTGGCCAGCATCAGCAGCGTGGCGACCTGCAGGCGCGAACGGTAGATTGGACTTACATTCATCAGGCTGAAGCTCCCTTGTACATTTCATGAAAAGACCGACCGTGAAACCTACTGAGCCGGCTCTTGGGGCATAATCGCCCGCGCCTCTGGATTGCAACGGGCCGATGGGCTAAAAAGAGGCCCTGCGCAAAAACGCATCCGCCATCTGGCTGTGGTTTTTTGGCTCTGGTCTTTTGAGCGGGCACCCGAACAACAATAGACGCTCCCTAAATTTTGGCTGGCCGGCGTGTGCATCGCCGTTTGGGCCCTTGAGAAAACTATTCATGAAGAAGCTGTGTTTGCTGGGCCTGTTCGTCAGCCTGGCCAGTCATAACG
>NZ_JBFUIC010000361.1:0-3734 GCF_056402075.1 Pseudomonas sp. P4_C3 | reverse complement strand
GCAAGGACCTGGCCGAGTCGTTCGGTCTGGAGAAGCCGGCGGGTGCGTTGGTTGCTCAGATCCAGGATGATGGCCCGGCTGCCAAGGGTGGTCTGCAAGTCGGCGACGTGATCCTGAGCATGAACGGTCAGCCGATCGTTATGTCGGCCGACCTGCCGCACCTCGTTGGCGCATTGAAGGCTGGTGCAAAAGCCAATCTGGAAGTGATTCGTGACGGCAAGCGCAAGAATGTCGAGCTGACCGTCGGTGCAATTCCGGAAGAAGGCAAGGAGATGGGCGCCGAGCCAAAATCCAGCATCGAGCGCAGCAGCAATCGCCTCGGTGTTTCCGTGGTCGAGCTGACTGACGACCAGAAGAAAACATACGACCTCAAAGGTGGTGTGGTGATCAAGGAAGTGCAGGACGGTCCTGCCGCTCTGATCGGCTTGCAGCCGGGTGATGTGATCACCCACCTGAACAACCAGGCCATCGGTTCCACCAAGGAGTTCGCGGACATCGCCAAGGCGCTGCCAAAGAACCGCTCGGTGTCGATGCGGGTACTGCGTCAGGGTCGAGCGAGCTTCATCACCTTCAAACTGGCGGAATAACCCGGTTGTTGGTTGAATAAAAAACCGCCTCGAAAGAGGCGGTTTTTTTTGTGTCCGGACTTTTTGTCTCCGAGGGCGTCAGCCCATCATGTCCTTGATCATGCGCTCTTGTTCCATCAGCTCACGTTGTCGTGCGTCGATCCGCGAAGACAGCGGGAAGTTCGTGCCGGCCTTGCGTTTGGCGAAGTCCAGTTGCTGAATGGCCTGTTTGTAGTCCCCGACCAGCGCAAAATACTCGGCACGAGCCTGATGCAGGCCGATGATATTGCCCGACAGGCCGCGCGTCTCGGCAACCTGATACCACACGTCCGGATCATCCGGACGGGACTTGAGCAGGCCTTCGAGGGCTTTCTCCGCATCGGCAGTACGGTTCTGCTTGAGCAGCAGGTCGACTCGCACTTGGTTCAGCGGGTAGTTGCCAGAGTATTGGCCCATCAACCGGTCAACCCGGGACTGGGCATCCGCCAGGCGATTGTTGGTGATATCCAGATCGACCTGAGCCAGGTTGTAGATGATTTCGTTGGGTGACTTGGCCAGCAACTGCTTGAGGTTTTCCCGTGCTTCGTTCAGTTGGCCGCCCTTGATCTGGGCGATCGCCAAGCCGTAGCGTGCTACGTCGTTTTTCGGGTTCTCGTCGAGCTGGGCGCGGAAGCGCTTGGCACCGAGYCCCGGGGTTTCTTCATAGATCAGTTGGACGCGTGCGCGGATCAGTTGATAGCGCATGCTGTCTTCGATACCTCCCTTTGGAAACTGTTCGGCGCGGTTGCGGGTGTCGGCGATACGCGATTCGGTGACCGGSTGAGTCAGCAGAAATTCCGGTGGCTTGGCATCGTAGCGGTACTGACGCCCCAGGCGCTCGAACATACTGGGCATCGAGCGGGGATCGTAACCGGCCTTTTCCAGATTGAGGATGCCGATACGGTCGGCTTCCTGCTCGTTCTGCCGGGAGAATCGCCGCTGTTCCTGGATGGCTGCGGCCTGTGTGCCGGCAATGGCTGCAATCCCGGCGTTACCGCCACCTGCGGCTGCCACCACGATACCCGCCAGCAATGCAGCCATCATGGGTACTTGCATGCGTTGCTGCGCTTCGACGCCCCGGGCAAAGTGGCGTTGCGACAAGTGAGCCAGTTCGTGCGCCAGTACCGAAGCGTATTCGCCTTCGGTCTGGGCGTAGAGGAACAAGCCACCGTTCACCCCGACGATCCCGCCCGGCGCGGCAAAGGCGTTGAGCTGCGGGCTGTTGATCAGGATGAACTCCAGGCGCCGGTCAGTGACCTGGCTGGTCTCCAACAGTTGGTAGACGCTGGATTCCACGTAATTCTTGAGTTGCGGATCGTTGAGCTGTGAAACCTGACTGCGCAACATGGCCAGCCAGGCGCGGCCGAGCTGGTATTCCTGTTGCGGTGAGACAATGGCAGAACTGGCGTCGCCGAGTGACGGCAGGTCGTCGGCGAAGCCCGGTGAGGCGAGCAGGCAAGCGAGCGTCAGCAGGGTAGGGCGCAAAAATGTCATGCACAAAGCCTTAGTCGACAAAGATCTTACTGTAGCCGGACACCGGCGTTGCGACCAGATATTCTAGGCAACTCAACCACCTGACCCGGAGTGATGCAATGACCGACGCTGTAGAGCATGACGTTGAACTGGACGCCAGTGGCCTGAATTGTCCGTTGCCGTTGCTCAAGGCCAAGATGGAGCTCAACCGGCTGGCCAGTGGTGCGGTGCTCAAGGTCATCGCCACCGATGCAGGTTCGCAACGCGACTTTCGCACCTTTGCGCGATTGGCCGGTCATACCCTGCTTCGTGAAGAAGATGACGCGGGTGTTTACCGCTACTGGTTGAAAAAAGCCTGAAATCGGCTGCGTTTGCTCCTAAGGATTATTGATGTTCAAAGTGTTACGCGACTGGATTCAGCGCTATTTTTCCGATGAAGAAGCGGTGGTGCTGGCTGTCCTGCTGTTTCTGGCGTTCACCGTCGTGCTGACCCTGGGCGGTATGCTGGCGCCGGTGCTCGCGGGCATGGTGCTGGCGTATCTGATGCAGGGGCTGGTGGTGACCCTCGAGCGCCTGCGGGTGCCGGGTTGGGTCGCGGTGGGGCTGGTCTTTGCGTTATTCATGGGGTTGTTGCTGGTATTCATCGTGGTGGTCGTGCCGTTGCTCTGGCACCAACTGATCACGTTGTTCAACGAGTTGCCCGGCATGCTTGCCAAGTGGCAGTCGTTGTTGCTACTGCTGCCCGAACGCTATCCGCATCTGGTATCCGATGAGCAAGTGCTGCGGGCTATCGAAGTGGCGCGGGGCGAAATCGGCAAGTTTGGTCAGTGGGCGCTTACGTTCTCGCTATCGAGCCTGCCATTGCTGGTGAACATCATGATCTATCTGGTGCTGGTGCCGATCCTGGTGTTTTTCTTCCTCAAGGATCGGGCCATGATCGGCCAATGGGTGCGCGGTTACCTGCCCCGTGAACRGGCGTTGATCACCCGGGTCGCCCATGAAATGAACCGGCAGATCGCCAATTACATTCGCGGCAAGGTCATCGAAATCTTCATTTGCGGTGGCGTGACCTACATCGCCTTCGTTGTTCTTGAGCTCAACTACGCGGCGCTGCTGGCACTGCTGGTGGGGATTTCGGTGGTGGTGCCTTACGTCGGCGCCGTGGTGGTGACCGTGCCCGTGTTTCTGATTGCGCTGTTCCAGTGGGGCTGGAGCGATCAGTTCATATACTTGATGGCGGTCTACGGGATCATTCAGACGCTGGACGGCAACGTGCTGGTGCCATTGCTGTTCTCGGAGGCGGTCAACCTGCACCCGGTGGCGATCATCTGCGCAGTGCTGCTGTTTGGCGGGTTGTGGGGCTTCTGGGGGGTATTCTTTGCAATTCCCCTGGCGACGCTGTTCAAGGCAGTGCTGGATGCCTGGCCGCGCAAGGAGCCGGAGGTGGCGCCATTGCTTTAGATTGTAAAAAGATCGCAGCCTGCGGCAGCTCCTACAGAGAAATGCGTAATCCTGTAGGAGCTGCCGCAGGCTGCGATCTTTTAAAGGTCAGGCTTTATTCAGGTCTTGAGCGGCAGCCAGCACCGCATCAACATGCCCCGGCACCTTCACGCCGCGCCATTCCTGACGCAACACGCCTTTGGCGTCGATCAGGAA
>NZ_JBFUIC010000360.1:0-3784 GCF_056402075.1 Pseudomonas sp. P4_C3 | reverse complement strand
GCCTCTCGCTCTGAGCGTAGTTGCAGGGCTGCTTGCCGCAGGAGTCATCAAGCCAGATTCTTTCCACACAGAAACGAATGCGAAAGGCCCTGGAGTCGAAGTCACTACATCGGCGCCTAGCTTGACAGGACCATTGTCTTCTCCTCCGGAGCTAGTTGCTAGCCTCCCAGAGACGCAGGCATCGGAAGCTTCGGTAGTGAAAAACACCACTGAATTACCGGCCTCAACCTTGCGTCAGACTCAGTACATAAACAATAGATCGCTTCCTGAAATGCAAAAACTGCTCAATGACTATTGGTCTTCAGGTTTGAAGACTCTTATGTTCGGGGTAAGCTCTGACGCTAGCGTAACGTTTGGTGGAGTCTCTCAAGTGGTAACGAGAATATTCACGGACTTTGGGATCATCGGGATGATCCTTTTTGCAGGCTCTATGATTTTGCTTGCTATCGCGCTTCTGCGTAGAGCTGATTTGCCGAAATGGGCATTACTGTTTTTCGCGCTGTTCCTGTTTAGTATATATCAGCGGCCAATTGTCTGGATGCCTTACGCGTTCACGCTGTTCATTTGTTGTCCGGTATTAGCTGGAGTTAACGTGAGGAAACGAATCAGCGTTACTTAAACGTTATGACTTCATAACAGCTTCAATCTCAACATGACCCGCTACGGCGGGTTTATTGATATGGTCAGCCTGACCGAGAAGCCCTGCAGGTTTACGCTTGCAGGGCTTTTCTCGTTTTTGGCGGAGGATCTCTCATGAACACGGTGACACTTCGTAAGCGATCCGTAAACCCCGCCAGCCATCAAGATGGATAGCGCGTTTAACTACGCGATACCGGCGAGCAGTTCCAGGGCAGTAAAGCTTCGTAATCCTCAACCGAAGAGGCCGTCGGCAGGCGCTCAAGTGCGTGGCGCAGCCACGCATAGGGCTCTTGGCCGTTGGCTTTGGCTGTCTCGACCAGGCTGTAAAGTTGAGCACTGGCCGTCGCGCCTTTAGACGTGTCGGTGAACAACCAGTTCTTCCTTCCGATCACGAAGGGCCTGATGGCGCGTTCGGCAGGGTTGTTGTCAATCGGCAAGTAKCCTTCCTCGACATACCACGCAAGTTTGTTCCAGTTGTTGGCCAGATAACTGATGGCTTTGCCCAGGGCGTTCTGAGCTGTGACCTGAGGCTGTGTCTTTTCCATCCAGTTTTTCAACTGAGCCAGCACCGGCAGGCTGTGCGCGTGACGACCGGTTTTACGCTTGCCGTCGTTGCCAGCCTGTAGATCGCGTTCGATGCCATAAAGCTTGTTGATCAGGTTCAGCGCGATGTCGGCACGTCCCGTCTTGCCTTTGGGCTGTACTTTTTGCGCTTCGACGAATTTGCGTCGTGCATGCGCCCAGCAGCCTAAACGCTCAACCCCCTCCTGCGCGCCCAGCGCGTTGTAACCGGCATAATCATCGGTCATCACGTAGCCGCGATAGCCATCAAGCAGACGCGTCGGCACCTCCTGAGCCCGGCTTGTTGAGGAAGACGAAAAGCACAGGGTCGAATACCGCGACCTTGATATCCAGTTCGACCAGCGCGGCCAGGCCATCAATGGATTTTCGAAAGTCCACGGGTTTGGGGTAAAGATAGACTTTTTCGACTTTTGCATCGGGGCGCATCATGGCGGGCTGGCTCTTGAGGGAATCGGGAGCACAGCATCCGGGATCAGCTAAGCGCTTTGAATGTGGGGTTCATGGAGCGCTTACAACGAATTAACCGCTCAGGCCACCAGGAGCGGTTTTTCACCTTGGATATAGCGTATAAGAAAAATGCCCGTATCTTGCCATACGGGCATTTTCTTTAACCGGCCAGCAGATTGCCAGGTTTTTACACAGCCTGCAATGATCGGCTTTTTTCGTTCAATTACACGCTTAGTTCAATTCGATCTTCTCGCGATTTCTGTCCAGAAGCGCTTTACCAATCCCCTTCACTTCMAGCAGTTCATCTACTGACGCAAATGGCCCATTGCTTTCACGATATGCAACAATCGCTTTGGCCTTGGCCTCGCCTATACCCGACAGTTCACGCTGCAGCGTTGCTGAATCGGCACGATTAAGATCGATTTTACCCACTTGCCCCTTGGCGGCCACATCCAGTACCTGAGGTGTCTTGAGCACCTCGGGACTGGTCACTGGAGCAGCGAAAGTAACGACGGGAACACTGGTGAGAAGGGCAAAGACCAGAGAGTAGAAATAGCCTGTACGCATAATTGAAGCTCCATGACGGCGTTTTAGAAGGCAGCTTTTTCCGAAGCTGCTCCTCAAACTTAGGCTATGTAATGGCGCTGTCAAAAATATGTACATTGCAAAATATGAAACAATCAGGGTTCCAGGCGTCGCTGCTGGTAGATCCAGTCGACGATTTCACCATCCGGGGAGTAGCCACTAACGGTGTCGCGCAACAACTGGCGAACACGCGCATAATCGTCTTGATCAACGGCGCGGAGCAATTCGCTCAGCTTGACCTTCAGCACATCCCAGGACAGGTAATCCTCGTTGGCAGTCATGATCATCGGGTGCTGAGTGGCAGCCACGTTGTCACCGATCAATAATTCCTCATAAAGTTTTTCACCCGGACGCAGGCCCGTGAACTCGATAGAGATGTCGCCATGCGGGTTTTTTTCCGAACGGACGCTCAAACCAGATAAATGGATCATCTTCTCGGCGAGCTCAACAATCCTCACAGGCTCCCCCATGTCCAAAACGAAAACATCCCCGCCCTGCCCCATGGAACCCGCTTGAATAACCAGCTGCGCGGCTTCGGGAATGGTCATGAAGTATCGAGTAATCTTGGGGTGAGTGACCGTCAGTGGCCCCCCCGACTTGATCTGTTTGTGAAATAGCGGAATAACCGAACCGGACGATCCCAGAACGTTCCCAAACCGCACCATTGTGAAGCGCGTCTTGTTAACCCGAGAAACGTTGGTYGTGTCACCGAACAATACCGGTGCCATCTCTCGACTGAGCGCCTGCAGCGTCAACTCGGCAAGACGCTTGGTACTGCCCATTACATTGGTAGGCCTCACGGCCTTGTCAGTCGAAATCAATACAAAGTTGGAGACACCGGCCTGAAGTGCCGCCTGTGCTGTATTCAGTGTGCCGATCACATTGTTGAGCAGACCTTCAGCAATATTATGCTCGACCATAGGCACGTGCTTGTAAGCCGCGGCGTGATACACCGTATCCACACGCCAGGATTTCATCACATCCAGAAGTTTTTCCTGATTGCGCACAGACCCAAGAATTGGCAAAAGACGAATCGGCAATGACTCTCGTGCAATTCGCTGTTCCAGTTCGGACAAGATGCTGTAGAGATTGAACTCGCTATGCTCAAACAGCAAAAGTGTCGTGGGTCCGAGTGCCAGGATCTGACGGCAGAGTTCGGAGCCAATGGAGCCTCCAGCACCTGTAACCAGAACGGACTGCCCCTTGATGCAGTGCTCGAGCAAATCCCCCTGAGCCGGAACAGCATCGCGGCCGAGCAGGTCGGCAATGTCTACTTCCTGGATGTCGTCGACCTTGACCCTGCCACTGGCCAGATCCATGAAGCCCGGGACACTTCGAACGTGCAGAGGAAAACCTTCGAGAAAACCAAGAATCTCGCGGCGGCGACCACGGTTGGATGACGGGATGGCCAGGAGAATTTCCTGAGCGCCCGTGTTGTCGATCATTTGTTGGATATGTTTAGGCTTATATACTTGCAGCCCCGAAATAACCCTATCGGCAATACCGCTATCGTCATCGATAAAGGCAACAG
>NZ_JBFUIC010000359.1:0-3786 GCF_056402075.1 Pseudomonas sp. P4_C3 | reverse complement strand
CCAATGCGTCAACCGCTTCACCGGGCGAGTCGAAGAATTCATCTATCTGGGCGACCACGTCCGGGTGCGCATGGAAGTCTGCGGCAAGACCGACTTCTTCGTGAAACAGCCGATTGCCGAGCTTGATCCCTCGCTCGCCGTCGGCGACGTGGTACCGCTTGGCTGGCAGGTCGAGCACGTTCGCGCACTCGACCCACTTCTAGAGGCGCATTGATCGCCCCGGCAATACCAACACCAACCCTGCACGTGGAGAGAACAATAAATGTTGAGATCCCTGAAATTCACCGCTTTGGCACTGGGCATGATGGGCGCGGCACACGCAATGGCGGCTGGCCCGGACCTGACCGTGGTGTCCTTTGGCGGCGCGAACAAGGCGGCTCAGGTCAAAGCCTTCTACGCACCGTGGGAAGCGGCAGGTAACGGCAAGATCGTGGCCGGCGAGTACAACGGCGAAATGGCCAAGGTCAAGGCCATGGTCGACACCAAAAGCGTGTCCTGGGATCTGGTAGAGGTTGAATCGCCGGAACTGTCCCGTGGTTGCGACGAAGACATGTTCGAGCAGCTCGATCCGAAGTTGTTCGGCAAGAACGAAGACTACGTCAAGGGCGCCATCCAGCCTTGCGGCGTGGGTTTCTTCGTGTGGTCGACCGTGCTGGCCTACAACGCCGACAAGCTGAAAAGCGCACCGACCAGTTGGGTGGATTTCTGGGACACCAAGCAGTTCCCGGGCAAGCGTGGTCTGCGTAAAGGCGCCAAGTACACCCTGGAATTCGCACTGATGGCCGACGGCGTTGCGCCGAAAGACGTCTACAAAGTGCTGGCCGGCAAGGACGGTCAGGACCGCGCATTCAAGAAGCTCGATGAACTCAAGCCGAACATCCAGTGGTGGGAAGCCGGCGCACAACCGCCGCAATACCTCGCTTCCGGTGACGTGGTCATGAGTTCGGCCTACAACGGCCGGATCGCTGCCGTGCAGAAAGAAAGCAACCTGAAAGTGGTGTGGAACGGCGGCATCTACGACTTCGACGCATGGGCCATTCCAAAAGGCCTGGACAAGGCGCGTGCCGAAGCGGCGAAGAAGTTCATCGCTTACTCGGTGATGCCACAACAACAGAAGACCTACTCGGAAAACATCGCCTACGGCCCGGCCAACACCCAAGCCGTACCGTTGCTGTCCAAGGATGTCCTGAAAGACATGCCGACCACCCCGGAGAACATCGCCAACCAGGTGCAGATCGACGTCAGCTTCTGGGCTGACAACGGCGAGCAACTGGAACAGCGCTTCAACGCCTGGGCTGCCAAGTAAGACCGCACCGCGGGCTTACGCTGTAGGAGCGAGCTTGCTCGCGAAAGCGGTGGGTCAATCAACATGGATGTTGAATGTGATGGCCTCATCGCGAGCAGGCTCACTCCTACAAGTTGCGGTGTTTCAACACAACAGGGGCGGTTCGCCGCCTCTGTAACGATCAAAGATTCCCGGAGTACGTCATGGCTATCGCCGTTCCCCTGAACGAGGGCACCAGCCCCACCTTGAAGCAGCGGCTCAAGCACGCCGAGCGGGTCAACCGCTGGAAGGCCCAGGCGTTGATCGCGCCGCTGGTGCTGTTTCTGTTGCTGGTGTTCCTGGTGCCGATCGTGGCGCTGCTCTACAAAAGCGTTGGCAACCCGGAAGTGGTCGGCGGCATGCCGCGCACCGTGACCGCCATCGCCAGCTGGGACGGCCGCGGCCTGCCCGCTGAACCGGTTTACAAAGCGGCGGCCGAAGATCTCGCCGACGCTCGCAAGAACCAGACCCTGGGCGATTTGTCCAAGCGCCTGAACATGGAACTGGCCGGCTACCGCAGCCTGCTGACCAAAACCGCCCGCGCCTTGCCGCTCGCCACTGAGCCGGCTTCTTATAAAGAAGCGCTGGAAGGTCTCGATGAACGTTGGGGCGACCCGGCCTACTGGCAAGCGGTACGCCGCAACACCAGCAGCATCACCCCGTATTACCTGCTGGCGGCCGTCGATCATCGCATCGACGACCTCGGCGAAATCGCCCCGGCCACCCCGGACCAGGCGATCTACCTCGACATCTTCGCCCGCACCTTCTGGATGGGCCTGATCATCACCGTGATCTGCCTGGTGCTGGCATACCCCTTGGCTTACCTGCTGGCGAACCTGCCGTCACGGCAGAGCAACCTGCTGATGATTCTGGTGCTGTTGCCGTTCTGGACCTCGATCCTGGTGCGGGTCGCGGCGTGGATCGTATTGCTGCAATCGGGTGGCCTGATCAACAGCGGCCTGATGGCCATGGGCATCATCGATAAGCCGATCGAGCTGGTGTTCAACCGCGTCGGTGTCTACATCTCGATGGTGCACATCCTGCTGCCGTTCATGATCCTGCCGATCTACAGCGTGATGAAAGGCATCTCGCCGACCTATATGCGTGCCGCGATTTCCCTCGGCTGCCATCCGTTCGCCAGTTTCTGGCGGGTGTACTTCCCGCAGACCTATGCCGGTGTCGGCGCCGGATGCCTGTTGGTGTTCATCCTCGCCATCGGCTACTACATCACCCCGGCATTGCTGGGCAGCCCGAACGATCAGATGGTCAGCTATTTCGTCGCCTTCTACACCAACACCAGCATCAACTGGGGCATGGCGACCGCACTCGGTGGATTGTTGCTGCTGGCGACTGTGGTGCTTTATCTGATTTACAGCTGGCTGGTGGGCGCCAGCCGCCTGCGCCTGAGCTAAGGGGAGAACGAAATGCTGAGTCCTTATATGTCGCCCATCGAACGGGTGTGGTTCTACAGCTTGCGGATTCTCTGCGGCTTGATTCTGTTGTTCCTGATCCTGCCGGTACTGGTGATCATTCCGCTGTCGTTCAACTCGGGGAGTTTTCTGGTCTATCCGCTGCAAGGCTTTTCGCTGCACTGGTACCAGGACTTCTTTGCCTCGGCGGAATGGATGCGTTCGTTGAAGAACAGCATCATCGTGGCCCCGGCAGCGACGGTACTGGCGATGATCTTCGGCACGCTGGCGGCGATCGGCCTGACCCGAGGCGATTTCCCGGGCAAGCCGCTGGTGATGGCGCTAGTGATTTCGCCGATGGTGGTGCCGGTGGTGATCATTGGTGTGGCCAGTTACCTGACCTTCGCTCCACTGGGATTTGGCAACAGCTACACCTCGCTGATCGTCGTGCATGCCGTGCTCGGTGTGCCGTTTGTGATCATCACAGTGTCGGCGACCTTGCAGGGGTTCAACCAGAACCTGGTACGGGCCGCGGCAAGCCTGGGCGCTTCGCCGTTGACCACGTTCCGCCGGGTGACCTTGCCGCTGATTGCACCGGGCGTGATCTCGGGGGCGCTGTTTGCCTTTGCGACTTCGTTCGATGAGGTGGTGGTGACGCTGTTCCTCGCAGGTCCCGAACAAGCGACCCTGCCACGGCAGATGTTCAGCGGCATCCGCGAAAACCTCAGCCCGACCATCGCTGCCGCCGCGACGCTGCTGATTGCCTTCTCGGTGATCCTGTTGCTGACCCTGGAATGGCTGCGCGGGCGAAGCGAGAAACTGCGTACGGCGCAGGTTTAAGCCTTCACACCAATCAACTGTAGGAGCGAGCTTGCTCGCGATGAACCTGAGTGCGACGCGGGCATTCAGAAGGCCCGCGTTATCGTTGACGACCATCGCGAGCAAGCTCGCTCCTACAGTTGATTGGTGTGAAGGCTTAAACCTGCGCCGTACGCAGTTTCTCGCTTCGCCCGCGCAGCCATTCCAGGGTCAGCAACAGGATCACCGAGAAGG
>NZ_JBFUIC010000358.1:0-3795 GCF_056402075.1 Pseudomonas sp. P4_C3 | reverse complement strand
GACCAGAGGCCTAAAAGGCACTCAAGCCTTGGTTATCCTGGCACGCAAGCTGGCCAGAGTGATGTTCGCGCTGATGAAAAACCAAAGTGAATACAGGCCAGATTCTATGCTTGGGGTTCCCCCCAAACATAGAATCTCCCACATTGGATTTTTGCTGGAGCACAATCTTGTGCCCAACGGAGAACCACTGTGGTAGCGAGCTTGCTCCGGGCGGCGTTCCGACGATGGCGTCAGTGGAAACACTCAATCCACATCAATAAGTGACATAAAACGTCACTCATCATCCCCGACCATTCCTGATCAATCGCCATATCGTTATTCATTAACGGTATTTAAATTTCAATTCTTATATCTATAAAGTCAATCTCCTGCGTACCTGCCGATCAATCGGCGCGCCGCACGACACGAACCAACACGGGATCTCCGTGAGTTTCTGATCGACGCGCGCGCCTTTGAGCGTGCCGTGCGTGGGAGTGATTTATGTCTGCAGCTTCAGCTTCGCCAAGCATCGCGCCACAGTTCTTTGAAATCCGCCCGTTCAGCGGTGCGGTGGGGGCCGAAATCATCGGCCTCGACCTGTCCCGTCCGATCAATGATCAGGACTTCGCACGCATTCACCGCGCGCATCTGGACCATCATGTGGTGGTGTTCCGCGACCAGCGCATCACCCCCGAACAGCACATCGACTTCAGCCATCGTTTTGGTGTGTTGCAGATTCACGTGCTCAAGCAGTTCCTGCTGGCAGGGCATCCGCAAATCCTCATCGTTTCCAACATCGTCGAGAACGGCCAGAACATCGGCCTGGGCGACGCCGGCAAGTTCTGGCATTCAGATCTCTCCTACAAAGAACTGCCGAGCCTTGGCTCGATGCTGCATGCCCAAGAGCTGCCAGCGGAGGGCGGCGACACGCTGTTCGCCGATATGCACAAAGCCTGGGACAGCCTGCCCGACGCGCTGCGCAAAGCGGTGGAAGGTCGATCGGCGGCACATTCCTACACGGCGCGTTACAGCGAGACCAAATTCGAAGGCAACTGGCGCCCGACCCTGACCCCGGAGCAACTCGCCCAGGTCGCCGAAGTGGTGCATCCGGTGGTGCGCACCCACCCGGAAAACGGTCGCCAGGCGTTGTTCGTCAGCGAAGGGTTCACCACCCGTATCGTTGGTCTGCCGGAGGACGAGAGCCAGCAACTGCTGACCGAGCTATATGCCCACAGCGTGCTGCCGCAAAACATCTATCGCCATCAATGGCAGGCCCATGACCTGGTGTTCTGGGACAACCGTTCGCTGATCCACCTCGCTGCTGGATGCCCCAGCCATCTGCGCCGCAAGCTGTATCGCACCACCATCCAGGGCGACACGCCTTTCTGATTTGTCGGAGATTTGATCATGTCCAAACGTCTTCCATTCGCGCCGCTGGCCGCAGCCATCGGCCTGGGTTTCAGCCTGATCGCCGGCAGCCTGGTGGCGCCGACCGTGGCCCACGCCGAAGGTGAAATCCGCATCGCCGAACAGTTCGGCATCGTCTACCTGCTGCTCAATGTGGTGCGCGATCAGAACCTGATCGAGAAATACGGCAAGCAGGAAGGTATCGACATCAAGGTCGACTGGACCCAGCTCTCCGGCGGTGCAGCGGTCAACGATGCGTTGCTGTCGGGCTCGATCGACATTGCCGGCGCAGGCGTCGGCCCGCTGCTGACCATCTGGGACCGCACCCATGGCAAGCAGAACGTCAAGGCCGTGGCTTCCCTGGGCAACTTTCCGTACTACCTGGTGAGCAATAACCCCAAGGTTAAAACCATCGCTGACTTCACCGAGAAGGACCGCATCGCGGTGCCGGCGGTGGGCGTGTCGGTGCAGTCGCGCTTCCTGCAATACGCGGCGGCCAAACAGTGGGGTGACAAGGACTTCAATCGCCTCGACAAGTACACCATCGCCGTTCCACATCCTGATGYCACGGCTGCGCTGGTGGCCGGCGGCACCGAGCTGAGCGGGCACTTTTCCAACCCGCCATTCCAGGATCAGGAACTGGCCAATCCCAATGTGCACGTGGTGCTGAACACCTATGACTTGCTCGGTCCGAACTCGCCGACGGTGCTGTTCGCCACCGAGAAATTCCGCGACGAGAACCCGAAAACCTACAAGGCATTCATTGATGCGCTGACCGAAGCGGCCGCGTTCGCCCAGAACGACAAAGGCGCGGCGGCGGACACTTACATCCGCGTTACCAAGGCCAAAATCGACCGCGCCGCGTTGCTGAAAATCATCGACAACCCGCAGTTCGAATTCAGCGTCACGCCGAAAAACACTTACCCGTTGGCCGAGTTCCTCTACCGCGTCGGCGCGATCAAAAACAAACCGGATTCATGGAAGGACTACTTCTTCCAGGACGCCAAGCCGCTGCAAGGGAGCTGATCGAAATGAACGCCCCTTTGCAAGGCCACACGGTCAGCAATCCGATCGCGGCAGCCCAGGCGCTGCTGTCGGTCGATAACGTCAGCCTCGAATACCGCACGCCGCAGCGTGTGGTGCGGGCGACCCATCAGGTCAGTTTCGAGATCGACCCGGCGGACCGCTTTGTCCTGCTCGGGCCGTCCGGCTGCGGCAAGTCGACATTGCTCAAAGCCGCCGCCGGATTCATCCAGCCCGTGGAAGGCGAGATCCGTCTGCAAGGTCAGCGCGTCGATGCGCCGGGACCGGACCGGATCGTGGTGTTCCAGGAGTTCGATCAACTGCCGCCGTGGAAAACCGTGAAACAGAACGTGATGTTCCCGCTGCTGGCCTCGAAAACCCTCAAGCGCAAAGAGGCCGAAGAGCGGGCGCTGCACTATCTGGAGAAGGTCGGTCTGGCGGCGTTTGCCGATGCTTATCCGCATACCCTGTCGGGCGGGATGAAGGCGCGGGTTGCTATTGCCCGGGCACTGGCGATGCAGCCGAAAATCCTCCTCATGGACGAACCCTTCGCCGCCCTCGATGCGCTGACCCGACGCAAGATGCAGGAAGAATTGCTGCTGCTCTGGGAGGAAGTGCGTTTCACGCTGCTGTTCGTCACGCACTCTATCGAAGAGGCGCTGGTGGTGGGTAACCGCATTCTGTTGCTGTCACCCCATCCGGGCCGGGTGAGGGCGGAAGTCCACAGCCACCAATACGATTTGCACAGCCTTGGCGGTGTGGCGTTTCAGGAGTCGGCGCGACGTATTCACCGGCTATTGTTCGATGAAGGTCAATCACCGCAAGCCGAGCATGAACTGGATTTCGCCGACATCCGCATCGCTTATTGAGCCAGTTGAGAGGAGGGCCCGATGAGCCATTTATCATCCCCGCGTGAAGAGTTTGAAACGGTTTTGCAGCCACTGACCAGCGTGCCGCTGGAGCGGGAGCTACCCCTAGGCCAAAGACTGTGGCAGCAAGGTTGGCTGCGTAAAAGCCTGATCCTGATTCTTCTCGCGGTACTGTGGGAAGCCATTGCTCGCTATCAGAACAACGACCTGCTGTTGCCGAGTTTTGTACAGACCGCTCACGCACTGTATGACGGCCTGCTCAGCGGTGAATTGCTGGGCAAGGTGTGGATATCACTGGTGGTGTTGCTCAAGGGGTACCTGATCGGCATCGTCCTGGCGTTTGCCCTGACGACGTTGGCGGTGTCGACACAATTCGGTCGAGATCTGCTCAGTACCCTGACCTCGATGTTCAACCCCTTGCCAGCCATCGCCCTGCTGCCGCTGGCGCTGCTGTGGTTTGGATTGGGCCAGAACAGCCTGATTTTCGTGCTGGTGCATTCGGTGCTCTGGGCACTGG
>NZ_JBFUIC010000357.1:0-3803 GCF_056402075.1 Pseudomonas sp. P4_C3 | reverse complement strand
GCACAAGGTATCGAGGGCGTATGGGTCAACGGTGTGTTGAGCTACCGCGATGGTCAGGCCAACGGGCGCAGGGAAGGGCGGTTCCTGGCACGGGAAGGGGATTTGCGTACGGGGTTTCAGTRAGTTTCGAGGACTGCGCCAGCACTCGCGCGCCCTCTAGAACTCGACGACATCCAGGTTCCACCAGCAATCATCATTAACAATTGTGTGGAGGCTCAAGGCTAGTCGAAGGGTCGCTGAAACTCATACAGTTATTCCCTTGAGGTTATATTCCGCAGGTGGCATATTTGTATGAAATGGGACGTTGAATACACGGATGAATTTGGCGATTGGTGGGGCAATCTGAATGAAAAGGAGCAGGCTTCAGTATCGGCGAGTGTCGACTTGCTGGAGCTCTTCGGACCGGGTCTCGGATTTCCCCGCAGCAGCGACATCAAGGGTTCGCGACATGGCAATCTCCGAGAGCTGCGGATACAGCATGGTGGTCGCCCTTATCGCGTGTCGTATGCATTTGATCCGCGTCGATGTGCGTTATTGCTGATCGGTGGCGATAAGACTGGTCAGGATCGCTGGTATGAAGTTCATGTCCCCGTGGCCGAAAAGCTGTATGACGAACATTTGGAAACACTGGGAAAAGAGGGCCGCAACGATGGCTAAAAAATTCGCTGAGCTTCAAGCACGCATGTCGCCTGAGTCACGTGCCGATGCAGAGCAGTTGCTCCGACAACACTTGAAAGAAATGCCTCTGCATGAGCTTCGAAAAGCCCAGGAACTGAGCCAGGAAACATTGGCCAAGGCCCTGCACATCAACCAGGCGGCAATCTCGAAAATGGAACGGCGCACAGACATGTACATCAGCACCTTGCGCAACTACATCCGCGCGATGGGTGGCGAGTTGGAAATCATCGCCACCTTTCCTGAAGGCCAGGTAAAAATCGAAAACTTCGCCAAATAGGCAGCTCGACTGCCTGGAATGAGAGAAGCCCTTTATTCAAAGGGCTTCCTGGCAACGCGCTGACGTGTTCGGCCTAGACCCTGAAGTGACTCACCATCATCTGCAACTGATTCCCCAGCCGCGCCAGTTCAACACTCGACGCTGCCGTTTCATCACTCGCAGCAGCCGTCTGTTCAGACACGTCGCGCACGTTGATGATGCTGCGGCTGATCTCTTCGGCCACGGCGCTTTGTTGTTCGGCAGCGGCGGCGATCTGCTGGTTCATCGACTGGATGCTGGACACCGTGCGGGTGATGTTCTCCAGCGACTCGCCGGCCTTGCGGGTCAGGGCCACGCTGCTGTCGGTGAGGACGCGGCTGTTGTTCATCACCGCCGACACTTGTTGCGTGCCGTTCTGCAAGCCGGCCACCAGGCCTTCGATTTCCTCGGTGGATTTCTGCGTGCGCTGGGCCAGGCCGCGGACCTCGTCGGCCACTACGGCAAAACCACGACCGGCTTCACCGGCACGGGCCGCTTCGATGGCGGCGTTGAGCGCCAGCAGGTTGGTCTGTTCGGCCACGGCCTTGATCACGTCCATGACGCTGCCGATCTTGTCACTTTCCCGTTGCAGCACGCTCATGGCCTCGGTGGAACGCACCACTTCGCTGGCCAGACGCTCGATCTGGGCGATGGCTTCGTTGACCACTTTGTCACCTTCACGGGCTTCGTCATCCGCCGCCGCAGCGGCTTGCGAGGCTTCTTCGGCGTTGCGCGCGACTTCCTGCACCGTGGCGGTCATCTCGTGCATGGCGGTGGCCACCTGATCGGTCTCGACTTTCTGGCTGTTGACCCCGGCACTGGTCTGTTCGGTCACAGCCGACAGCTCTTCGGCGGCGCTGGCGATTTGGGTCACGCCATCGCGGATGCCGCTGATCAAGTCGCGCAGGGTCACGCCCATGCGCGCAATGCCTTGCTGCAACACGCCGAGTTCATCGCGACGGCTGACCACCACGTTCTGGGACAGGTCACCGCTGGCGATGCGATCGACCACCGCCAGGGTTTCGCGCAGTGGACGGGTAATCTGGCGAGTGATGACCACGGCGGCAATGATGCCCACCAGCAACGCCAGTAATGTGCTGATCAGTTGCAGGGTGCGCGCCTGGGCGCTTTCGGCGTCACGGCGATCGAGCTGAGTCTGATACAGCTGATCGCTCTGGGCCACGATGGTGGCACCCTGGTCGGTCATTTCCTTGCGCGCTTGCACCGCGTCATTGCTGGCGGCCTTGTAGGCCTGCAAGGCACCGCGATAGTTGCCAAGCGCCGTTTCCAGCTGACGCAGGGCGTCTTGCTGCGAATCGGCGAAATGCGCATTCAGCGGTTTCAGGCTGGCAATGGCGGCGTCCAGTTGGCCGACGGCTTTTTGCTCTGTCCCGGCATCGGTACTGGCGGTGTAGCCACGCACTTCGTATCGGGCCAAGAGGAACGCCTCCTTTGCAGCCGTAATGGTCTGGAACTGTTCGAAGCGCTGGTCGCTCAGCGGCATTTGCTGCACGCGGGTATTGATGTCATTGATCAGCGTGTTGGCGGTTTCGGCGTTGGCACTCATGGCGTCGCGGGCGCTGTTGCCGGCGCGATAGGCGCTGCGCATCTTGCCCAGGGACGTCTTGTAGGCGTCGATGACGGCGCCTTGCTCTCGCAGCAGCTTGAGGTTTTCCGGGCTCTTGAACTTCGCCAGCAGGGCTTGCTGCTGGGCCGAGAAGGCGTCGAGGGTGGTCTGTACGCTCTGTGCGGCGGTTTCGTCGCCGTTGGTCAGCATGTATTGCAGGCGAACCACGCGCAGCTTGGTCAGGCCGGCGTTGAGCTGGGTGATGTCGCTCATCCAGTTACTGCGGTCGATCAACCCGCCCAGGCTGGTCCAGCCGGTCAGAGCGAGGATGCAGGTCAGTGCCAGGACCAGGCCAAATCCCAGGCCCAGTTTCAGGTTCACGCTGATGTTGCCGAACCAGCTATTCATCACATTCCTCCAGGAACTTAGTGCTTCTCTATCGTCGGTTGGCTGGAAGATTGTTTTTTTTGGGGGCCGCCAAGCTGTGTAAGCAGGATGTATCGGCAGCAATCCCGGGAGCTGAAAGGTTTTTGTGCGGCGGATTCTGTAACAAGGTTTTTGCAATGCTTTAAGCTTTTTTTCACATGTCTTTCACTCGCCGGCAACGCACGTTTCTTTAGCCTTTCGGGATCTAATGAGGTGTTGCGTGCCGGTGAGGCGGCTTGATGTGGAATTGAGACTGAGTCTTTTCGGGAAAAAACGCTCGATCGATCTGAACCGCTATGCTCGCTATCGCAATGCCGCCGTGGTGTTGGCCTCGGCGCTGCTGGTCATCCCGCTGACCGTATTTTTGTTACGTCCCGCCACCGCACCGGACCTGGCTCACGGCAATTTAGCCGGTGCACAGGCTTTGATGACGGGATGGGCCAAGGGCGACATGATCGTGCTGGTGCGTCACGTCGAGCGCTGCGATCACTCCTCGGCGCCTTGCCTGATCGGCAACGATGGCATTACCGAGCGCTCTCGCAGTGTTGCCGAGAGCCTCGGGGCACAGTTCAAGCACCTGGGCCTGGACAAGGCCGATATCTACAACAGCCCGATATTGCGTACAGCGCAGACCGCCAACTTCATGTTCAACAAGGTTGGCACGGGTGAAAACTGGCTGATCAGTTGCAAGGGCACCATGTTGCGCGACACGCTTGGGCATAAAGTGGCTGGGCGTAACCTGATTCTGGTGACCCACAGCGAGTGCATGGAGCAACTGGAAAAAGACCTCAAGTTACCGACTTCGACCCTGGGTTATGGCGCTTCACTGTTTATTTC
>NZ_JBFUIC010000356.1:0-3810 GCF_056402075.1 Pseudomonas sp. P4_C3 | reverse complement strand
TGTTCGGGTTGTCTTCAGGCTGGTAGTGGAACATCGCGCTGCCCGAACGAGGGCTGCGGCTGTCCGGGTCCCAGTTGTAGTCGGCCGTGGTACGCCAGTCGCGGTTCCAGCGATACTCGTATTCCAGTGCATATGGGGAAACGCTGGCTTTGGCGTCGTCACGGTCGTTGAAGTTCACGCCTGGCAACTGGACTTCACGGTCCTTGAAGTACAAGGCCTGGCCGACACTGATGCGTTGACGCTCGAAACCGTTGTCTTCGATCCAGCGGCTGGTCACACCCAGGGACAATTTGTTCTCGTCGCCGACACGGTCGGAACCGGAGAAGCGGTTGTCACGGAACAGCGATGCAAAGTTGAAGGTGTTTTCGCTGGTGTCGAATACCGGGATGTCTTCCTGGTCGACTTCAGGCACGTACAGGTAGAACAGGCGCGGCTCGAGGGTCTGGCGGTAGTTCTTGCCGAAATACTGGGTATTGCGATCGAAGTATAGGCCGCTGTCGATGCTGGCGATCGGCACGCCGCGGTTCTGGTTGCTGTCGAAGGTCCCGCTGAGCTTGTCCTGCTCTGCGCTTTGCGCGGCGATCTGCGCCTTACCGGTGTTGTCCAGATCCAGTTGGTACTGGGTGTACTGGTACTTGAGCGTCGGTTTCAGGAAGCCGTAGGTCCAGTTCAATGGCAGGCTGACAGCCGGAGCCAGGTTGAGTCGGTCGCCATTGGCGCGAGCCAGACCTTGAATGTTGTTATCAAGACGGGGAGAGCCGACGCCGTCTTCGTCAAAGTATTCCCCGTTCTGCAGATCCCGGTCAAACCGTACGACTTCGGTGTTGTACGTGAAATCCAGGCCTTCCGGATGATAAGGCAGCATACCGTCGAGGGTTATCTGCGGCAGGCGGTCGTACGGCGTAATGTTCGAAACGGTCGCCAGCTGAAAGGCCTGGGCATTTACGCGAGCGGTATAGCTGTCGCCGCGATAGGTGACAGAGCCCTGCTGGTTCACGTAGTCCTGGCTTTTCACGCCAATCTGGTCGGTCTGCAGATCCTGGAAGTAATACGGATCGCTGATCTTGGTGTAGTCGACTTGCGTGAGCACTCGCGAGTCGAGACCACCCTTGTGCTGCCAGTTGTACATGTAGCGGGTTTTTTCGGCGTCTGACTGTTTGTCGCGCTCGTCGCTTTCGTCGTTGAGGTACGCCGCGCCGAACTGGCCTTCGCTGGACTTGGTCAGGTAGCGGAATTCGCCTTCCATCAACAAGCCGTGCTTTTCCATGTAGCGCGGGTACAACGTGGCATCGTAGTTCGGCGCCAGGTTGAAGTAGTACGGGGTGACCAGCATGAAGCCGGTATCGCTGCCGGTGCCAATGGTCGGCGGCAGGAAGCCGGACTGGCGACGGTCGTCGATCGGGAAATAGATGTACGGCGTGTACAGGACCGGAATGTCCTTGACCCGCAGCGTCACGTTGGTCGCCGTACCGAAACCGGTGGCCGGGTTCAGGGTGATGTTGTTGCCCTTGAGCTGCCAGGCGTTGCTGTTCGGTTCGCACGTGGTGTACGTACCATCCTTGAGGCGGATGATCGCGTTCTCGGCACGTTTGGCGTACAGCGCATTACCGCGGATACGGGATTTGTGCATCACGTATTCGGCGTTGTCGACCTTGGCTTCACCGGTGTCGAGCTGCACGTCGGCGTGGTCGCCGACGATCAGTGCGCCGTTGTCGCGAATGCGCACGTTGCCGTTCAGGTCGCCACGGCTCTCGGCCTGGTACAGGTTGGCTTCGTCGGCTTCGACCTGCATGCTGCCCTGGCGCATGACAACGTCGCCGGCCAGGGTCGCGACCTGCTCATCCTGCTTATAGCGGGAGGCTTTTGCGCCGATAAAGGTTGGAGCGTCACTTTTATCCGTCTTGTCATCCATGCCAGGACGAATCGGTTCGATATAGGAACCAGAGCAATAAGGACCGGTTTCGGCCAATTGTGCGGCGGTGAGCTGCTCGCGGGGAACCCAGTCGAGGTGACTGTAGTCTGCGCTACGCGACTTCAGGCCACGGCCTTTGGACTCGGTGACCAGCACCGGCTTGGCGCCAGTGTCTTGGCTGGAACCGTTCTCGGCCGGGGCTTCGCCGGTGGCGGAAGTTGCGCTGCCATCATGAACGGGACGCGGTGGCAATGCAGCCGCCGGCGACTTTGGTGCACAGTCCCAGGAACCCGAAGCAGAGACTGAGCAGTCAAACTGTTCCGCGGCGACCACGTAGGAAGTGGCAAGGGGTTGCAGCGCCAGCAAACTGCCGGTAACCAACAACGGAAATTTTTTACGAAACGCGGGGGATTTCAATGCCATCTTATTAGTCCGGGCTTCCTGCGTGCCATCTGCCCGCGGTGTGGGCCGCACGCCTCTCGATGGTCTGAAAAAGATGCTGGATAATAAAGCATGACCCGCTTGACGGCTAGCGCCGTCGGAGACCCTTGCAATGCCTGATCAAGATGTACGCTTGCAACACCTGAATGTTTGGCTCGATGAACAATTGGCGACCCTTTTTGCCGAGCAGGGCTGGGGCGCCGTCCCCCCGGCCACGTTGACTGCGGCCAGCAGCGACGCGAGCTTTCGGCGGTATTTTCGCTGGGAAGGCGGTGGCAAAAGTTTCATTGTGATGGACGCGCCGCCGCCCCAGGAAAACTGCAAACCCTTCGTGGATATCGCCTTTTTGCTGGCCAAATCCGGAATAAATGTGCCGAAAATTTATGCCGAAGACCTCGAGCGCGGTTTTCTTTTGCTCAATGACCTGGGCAACAAGACCTATCTGGACGTCATCGACAACGAAAACGCCGACGATTTGTTCAAGGATGCCCTGCAGGCGTTGCTGGCTTTCCAGCAGTTGCCGATGGTTGCGCCATTGCCGAGCTATGACGTGGCCTTGCTGCGTCGTGAGCTGGAACTGTTCCCTGAGTGGTACGTGAAGCGCGAATTGGGCATCGAATTCGACGCGGCGCAGCAAGTGCTCTGGCAGCAGGTCAGCGAACTGTTGATCGACAGTGCCCTGGCACAGCCAAAAGTCCTGGTGCATCGTGACTACATGCCGCGCAACCTGATGCTCAGCGAGCCCAATCCCGGTGTGCTGGATTTCCAGGATGCGGTGTACGGCCCGGTGACCTACGATGTGACCTGCCTGTTCAAGGATGCGTTTCTCAGCTGGCCCGAGGCGCGCGTGAATGGCTGGCTCGAAAACTACTGGCAGCAAGCAAGCGCCCTCGGCATTGCGGTGCAACCCGAGTTCGAGGACTTCCTGCGGGCCAGCGATTTGATGGGTGTGCAACGCCATCTGAAAGTCATCGGCATTTTTGCGCGCATCTGCCATCGCGACGGCAAACCGCGTTATCTGGGCGATGTGCCACGTTTCTTTGCGTACATAGAAGCGGTGATCGCTCGCCGTCCTGAACTGGCCGAGCTGGATGTGTTGCTGGCCAGTCTGCGCGCCGGAGTGAAAGCATGAAGGCAATGATTCTGGCAGCGGGCAAAGGCGAGCGCATGCGCCCGCTGACCCTGACCACGCCAAAACCTCTGGTTCGTGCAGGCGGCGTGCCGCTGATCGAATATCACCTGCGAGCACTGGCCGCGGCCGGGTTCACCGACATCGTGATCAATCACGCCTGGCTCGGTCAGCAGATCGAAGACTATCTGGGCGATGGTTCGAATTATGGCGTGAGCATCCAGTACTCGGCGGAAGGTGAGCCCCTGGAAACCGGCGGCGGGATTTTCCGCGCATTGCCGTTGCTGGGGGATGAAGCGTTTGTGGTGGTCAATGGTGACATCT
Source organism: Pseudomonas sp. P4_C3 (assembly GCF_056402075.1). Lineage (NCBI taxonomy): Bacteria > Pseudomonadati > Pseudomonadota > Gammaproteobacteria > Pseudomonadales > Pseudomonadaceae > Pseudomonas > Pseudomonas sp. P4_C3. Next base: position 4 of record NZ_JBFUIC010000356.1, on the reverse strand, counting down.
GGAC
>NZ_JBFUIC010000355.1:0-3921 GCF_056402075.1 Pseudomonas sp. P4_C3 | reverse complement strand
ATCGTCAACTACCACCGCATCACCCGGCGGATTGCCGACAAATTCGGCATTGCCGATCGCGTGGATTTCCTCGAAAGCGGCCACATGCCGACACTGCTGTCGCATGTCGCTGGCGTAGTCACGGTCAATAGCACCGTGGGTGGTTCGTCACTGATGCACAGCGTGCCGACCATTGCCCTCAGCGACCCGATCTACAACCTCAAGGGCCTGACCCACCAGGGCGGTCTCGATGAGTTCTGGGACAACCCGGAGCCTCCCGACTCCACCCTGTTTCAACGCTTTCGCAGCACGGTCATTCACACCACGCAAGTCAACGGCGGCTTTTACACCCGCTGCGGCATCGACATGGCGGTGAACAATTCCCTGGAAGTGCTGATGGCCAAAACCTCGAAAATCGAACAGTACCTATGACGTCACAACAGTCTCCACGCTGCATTCTCATCACCGGCGCCACAGGCGGCATCGGTGGCGCGCTGGCACCCGCCTACGCGAAACCGGGGGTTACGCTGATCCTGCAGGGCCGACGCCTGGACCGCCTGGAAGAAATGGCCGCCCAGTGCCGCGCCGCCGGCGCTCGCGTACTGCTGCAACCGCTGGATGTTCAGGATCTCGACGCCTTGCGCAGCTGGATCGGCGAGATCAGTGTCACCGAGCAACCGGACTTGATCATCGTCGGTGCCGGGGTCAATACGTCCACCGGCGACAACGGCGAAGGCGAAGTCTGGGAGCTGTCCCAGGCGCTGATCGAAATCAACGTGCTGGCAGCCCTTGCCACGGTGCAGGCCGCATTGCCGGCCATGCGTGCCCGCAAGTCCGGGCAGATCGCCCTGTTCAGCTCGCTGGCCGGTTGGCGGGGGCTGCCGGCCACGCCGAGCTATAGCGCCAGCAAGGCAGCGATCAAGGCTTATGGCGAAGCCATGCGCGACCTGGTGGCAACCGATGGTGTGAAGATCAACGTGATCATGCCGGGCTACGTCGAATCGAAAATGTGCTTTGAAATGCCCGGACCAAAACCGCTGCTCTGGACCCCGGACAAGGCTGCGCGACGGATTCAGCGCGGGCTGGCCGCGAACCAGGCGCGCATCAGCTTTCCGTTCCCGCTGAACCTTGGGTGCTGGGCTTTGGGGGTCATCCCGCCACGACTGTCGTCGATCATTTTGCGGTGGCTGGATTACGGTGCCTGATTTTTTGAATAACGTTTTTTGCTCGGTTGTAGTGCCTGGTTTTCTCCTGTCTTGCGCAATCGAAATACTCCTGGTGCCGCGTACCGCCTGGTCCCGTCCGCTTCGCAGCTGGCTGTTGCATGGCGGTGCCTGGGCATTCGCCGTTGGCTTGCTGTACCTGATCAGCGGTCGCGCGTATTTCAGTGCGGTCAACGTGCTGGCGCTGTGGCTRCTGATCGTGCTGGTGAGCAACGCCAAATACCATTCGCTGCGCGAGCCATTCGTCTGCGCCGATTTCGAATACTTCAGCGACGCCGTACGCTTTCCACGCCTGTACTTGCCGTTCTTCGGCATTGGCAAAGCCATCGGCCTGGCCCTTCTGTTTATCGCCTACCTGGCGTGCGGGTTGTATTTCGAACCGGTGGGCAGCAATRCTCGCGTCGTGGCGACGAGCACGCTGCTGGGCGGTTTGGTACTGCTGATGCTCGGCAGCTTGAAGCCACTGCGCCCGACGTTCGACGCCAGCCTCGACCTCGGTCGCTGGGGATTGGCGGCCAGTTTGTGGACGTACTTTATCGCGGCCCGGCACCCGGTGGACCTCAATCGACTGAACTCGGCGTTTGCCGATGAGCTGCCACGCCCGGCGTCCGACACCGTGCTGCCGGACCTGGTATCGGTACAAAGCGAATCGTTCTTCGATGCGCGCAGGCTGTGGCCCGGCATCCGTCCACAGGTGCTCAGCCACTTCGACACCTTGCGGGCCGAGGCGCTGGCCCAGGGTCGTCTGCAAGTCGCCGCGTGGGGCGCCAACACGGTCCGTAGCGAGTTTGCCTTCCTCACCGGGATCAAGGTCGACCAACTGGGCGTCCATCGATTCAACCCTTATCGCCACCTGGCGCGACAGGGCGTTGCGAGCATCGCCAAGGCGCTCAAACGCCAGGGTTATCGTACGGTCTGCGTGCATCCTTATGTCGGCAGTTTTTATGGTCGGGACAAGGTGTTGCCTGCACTGGGCTTCGACGAATTCATCGACGTTCGCAGTTTCACCGAACAGCAAAAGGCCGGCCCGTTCATCGGTGACTGCGCGGTAGCCGACAAGATCAGCGCGCTGCTTGATGATCCGTCCCGTACCCAGCCGTTGTTTATTCATGCCATCACCATGGAAAACCACGGCCCGCTGCACCTGGAAAATGTCGAAGCCGGCGACCTGCCGCAGTGGTTCGACCGGCCGCTACCAGAAAGCCTGCGTGATCTGGCCCCGTACGTGCGCCACTTGAGCAATGCCGACCGCATGCTCGGTCAGCTGCGTGAACATTTTCTGACCCGCAGCACACCAACCGGGCTGTGCTTTTTCGGTGACCATGTGCCGATCCTGCCTGACGTCTATGGCGCCCTGGAGGCACCGAATGGCGATACCGAGTACTTCATCTGGTCCAATACTTCGCCAAGTGCCAATGCCTGCACAGACCTCGGAGTCGAGCATCTGGCCAAGGCCTTTATCGACCATCTGGCCCCTACTGCCGATGACTGAAACCCGGGGTGAGCCGGTGCAGGTGGTTCTCGCGTCCAGCCTTGCGCAGCGCGACCCTGCGGTTGCGCGCTGGATCACCGCGGGGCGCGGCTCGTTGGCGTTCATCCTCGGCGATGAAGACTGCCGCCATCGCCTGCTCGCGCAGTCGATCAACTGGGACCGCGTCCTGCTGGCCTATCACGACAGCGCACCGGTGGGCTACGCCTCGTTCAAACACCAACGCCGCGGACCATTTTCACCGGGCATCCGGCCATTCGTTCGCGAGTTCGGGCGACTGGGCGGCTCGCTGCGTTATGGCCTGTTCGTGATCAGCGAGTGTCGCGAGTGGTACTACGGTTTTTATCTGTACGGCTTGCATGTGCGCAAAGCCGCACGGCGCCAGGGGGTGGCCAGTGCCTTGCTGCAGGCCGCCTTTGATCAGGCACTCAGCCTTGGCCATACCAAAATCGAGCTGGAAGTGCAGGTGAAGAACCTTGCGGCCAGGGCGTTCTATGCCCGCCACGCCTTCATGCCGATACACACCTTTCCAACGAACTGGCTGAGCCGCGTGATGCCCTTCCCGACGGTCATCAACCTGCGCTGCAGACTATCGCCCCATCCATGAGCAGCCCGCAAATGAATCGATCCGTACCCCTTGAATCGCTGGTGGATGGTCCCGGCCGGGTGGGCATCATGTCGCAGTGGGTGATGTGGAAAGTCCATCATCTGGAGGAGTTTCTCGACCCCGAAGGCCAGCCTCATTGGCTGTGGCGACGCAGCCGGCAGCGCCCCGCAGGCTTGAAGGCGATTGCCGGAATTGGCTACAAAAGTTCCTCTGACCATGCCCGGGTCTTGTGCAAGCGCTGGGGCATTCCCTACGTCGCACTGGAGGATGGCTTCCTGCGTTCATCTTCGCTGGGCGTCGAAGGCGATACGCCGATGTCGATGGTGGTCGACCCCATTGGCATTCACTACCTGGCCGATCGCCCGTCACGGCTGGAGAACATCCTGCAAACCCCGCAGACCCTGAGCTCTTCGGAGCAGGCGACCGCACGGGAGCTGATTGCCCTGATGCGCAGCAGTGGCATCGGCAAATACAACAACGCACCGGACCTGAGCGACGACGACCCGCTGGGCCGTGACAAGCCGCTGATTCTGGTGGTCGACCAGACTTATGGCGACTTCTCCATCCCCGGCGGCGGGCTGTGCGAAGCCGACTTTATCCGCATGCTCGACGAAGCCCTGGCG
>NZ_JBFUIC010000354.1:0-3925 GCF_056402075.1 Pseudomonas sp. P4_C3 | reverse complement strand
AACTATGACAACAAGATAGACATCACTATGCCCGAATCCGTGGACACGTCCATCACCCATCATTTCAATAGTCGCTGGACGGGATACCTGGGGACCACCTGGAAACGCTGGAGCCGGATCAAGAAGGTCGAGGCAGTCAACAGCGGTCTTTCCCCCCTGGGCCAAGCGGCTGGCCTGGGAAGTGTGACCGAAGAAATGAACTGGCACGACACGTGGTCCACCGCAGTCGGCGCCTCCTGGCAATTGAACCAACAATGGCTGCTGCGCGCAGGTTACGCCTATGATCCGTCGCCCATTGGAAATGCCGATCGCAGCGTGCGCGTTCCGGTTGGGAATCGCCAGGCCGTGACCTTGGGCGGTGCTTATTCGCCGAATGCCGATCTGACGATAGACTTTGCTTATGGTTATCTCTGGGATTCCAAAGTATCAGTAAAGCAGTCGAACAACTCCGGTCTTCAACCGGAATACAGTGCCGACTACGAAAATAGTGCGAATGGGATTTCAGTGCAGGCAACCTATCGGTACTAATCGATGCGACTCAATTCTTGATAGAGTCCATTTTTGCGAGCCTTTCTGAAGATTCACCTTTAATCGTTAATCAACTATCCAACTGGGGTGTGAGCAGTTCTGCTTGTTAATCAGCACCCTGGCCGTGGGTGGATTGGGAATGGTGGGCATCCAGAGGGTTTAGCAATCCCGCGATTGAGTATCTATCTGGGTCGAAAGCCCTTGCCATGATTTATTCATTAGTCACGCCGCAATGGAAAGTAGGGCAGCAATCGTTCGGTTTCTCTTCTAACCACGGCGTAGCATTCGCAACTCAGCTCCTCGAGCCTGGCCCTGTCCAGGATCCTGATGTGCCCCCGACTGTATTCGATAACACCCAGGCGCTGTAGCTTGCCGGCGGCGTCGGTCACGCCTTCGCGGCGTACACCCAGCATGTTGGCGATCAATTCCTGGGTCATGGTCAGTTCATTGCCTTGCAGGCGATCGAGGGACAACAGCAACCAGCGGCACAGCTGCTGGTCGATGGAGTGGTGGCGGTTGCACACCGCCGTCTGGGCCATTTGCGTGATCAGTGCCTGGGTGTAGCGCAGCATCAGCAGCAGCATCTCTTCATGGCGGTTGAACTCGTCCTTGAGCTGCTGGCCGGGTAACCGGTAAGCATGCCCGGCACTTTGCACAACGGCGCGGCTGGGCGTGCTTTCGCCGCCCATGAAGACTGCAACACCGATCAGGCCTTCATTGCCGACAACCGAAATTTCGGCCGAGGCGCCGTTCTCCATCACATACAACAGCGACACGATGGCGTCGGTGGGGAAGTAGACATGCCGCAGAGCGCCGCCGGACTCATAGAGCACTTTGCCCAGTGGCAGCTCGACCGGTTCGAGGTGGGGGAGCAGGCGATCCAGCGCATGCGCCGGAAGCGCTGCCAGGAGGTAGTTCTGTTGTGGCTTGGGTACAGCAAACATATCAGCCACCGTTCAAGGGCGAATACCCTGATCGGGACAGGTTACTCCAAAGCGCACTATGCGGGGCAACGCACCGAAGCAAGCCCGGCAATCTGCGATGCTCAAGGGTACGACGCTGCATCTGCAGCGCCAAACGTTGGAGGTTGTCATGAGCAAGCACATTGACCCGAATCTTCGCCAGGGTCCCGGCAAGCCCACTGCGAAACAGCCACAGAACATGCCGATCCCCCTTCATTACAAGCCTGGCCAGTCTGCCAACCAGCCGGTACACACCAAGCTGGGTGAGGCCGTGCAGCCGCACCACCAGGGCCCGAGTTTTCCTGTCTGAATCCAGGCCTGCCAAGAGCGCTGTATCTCAGCGCTCAAGATCGGCTTCGACGGTTCTATCCCACCCTGGGGTTTCGGGTTGGTGCGCTTTTACCGGGCATGTCACCAGGACCTGGTGTTCTTTACCGTCATCGAGCAATTCCAGCGTGTCATTGCCCAGCAGCTCGCCGTCCAGCGTGATCGAAGCTGTAGTGCTTGTGCCGGGGCGTACATTGATTTGGTAATGCGTCGCTCCATAGCGGTAGCGCAGCGTGTAGCCAGGCCAGCCCTGCGCAAGCAGCGGTACGATATGCAATGCAGTCCCGACTCGCTGCACGCCGAGCAATGACTCCACGATGAACCGGTACGTCCAGCCGGCCGACCCGGTGTACCAGGTCCAACCCCCACGGCCCGCATGGGGCGGCGTGCCGTAGACGTCGGCAGCCATGACATAGGGCTCGACCTTGTAGGTTTCGATCCGGCTGGCGATTTCATGGCCCGCGGGGTTGATCATGTTGAGCAACCGCCAGGCCCTGACGTTGTCGCCAAGCTCGGCGAACGCCATGCCGGCCCAGACTGCGGCATGGGTGTACTGGCCGCCATTTTCCCGTACGCCCGGCACATAGCCCTTGATATAGCCGGGCTCGAGCGACCCTGTGTCGAAGGGCGGATCGAGCAGCAGTACCGCGCCTGTGTCGGGCCGTACCAAGTGCTGCTCGAATGAAGCCATGGCCGTGCGGCACCGCGTTTGCGAGGCGGCCCCCGACAGTACCGACCAGCTTTGCGAGATCGAGTCGATGCGGCACTCGTCATTGTTGGCCGAACCCAGGACCTGACCGTCGTCGAACCAGGCGCGCCGGTACCATGAACCGTCCCAGGCATGCTCCTCCAGACTGGCCTGCAGCATGGCGGCCTGCTGGGTACAACGCTGTGCGAAAACAGGGTCGCCATGCAATTGGGCGGTGATGGCGAACTGCTGGAGAACATCAAAGCCGAAGAAGCCCAGCCACACGCTTTCCCCTTGGCCCAGATGGCCGACCCGGTTCATCCCGTCGTTCCAGTCGCCCGTGCCGATCAAGGGCAAGCCGTGGCTGCCACGCTGCAGGCCGTGTTCGATGGCGCGTACACAATGCTGATAGAGGCTTTCTTCAAGGTGCGACTTGCCCGGCAGGTCGTAATAGGACTCCTCCCCGGCATTGAGCGGGCGGCCTTCAAGGTAACCCACGGGTTCGGCCAGCACGCTGAGGTCTGCGGTGACGCTGACATAGTGGCTGGTCGCCAGCGCCAGCCACAGATAATCGTCCGAACAGCCACTGCGCACACCCCGATCGAGCGGCGGGTGCCACCAGTGTTGAACGTCGCCTTCGGCATATTGATGGGCTGCACACAGCAACAAATGGCTACGCACGCTGGCGGGATCGGCATGGATCATCGCCATGCTGTCTTGCAGTTGATCGCGAAAGCCGATGGCCCCGCCGGACTGATAGTAGCCACTGCGGGCCTGGAAGCGACAGGCGATCACCTGGTACATCAGCCAGCCATTGACCATGACATCGATGCTCGGGTCGGGGGTCTGGACCTGAATCACGCCCAGCTGCGAACGCCAATGCTCGCGTACCGCCTCGAGTTGCGCGGTTGCCGCCCCCAGGCCCCGGTACTGCTGAACCAGGCGCAGGGCTGACGCGGTATCCCTGGCTGCACCGAGCCGGAAAACCACGTCCTGGTCATCACCGTTGTCGAGGTCGAGGGCAACCTGTATCGCCGCACAGGGATCCAGGCCACCACCGGTACGGCCCGACAGCCGTGCCTGCTGTAATCCGGCAGGAGCCTTGAGGCTGCCGTTGCGACCGATGAATTCACTGCGATCGCCGCTGATGCTGGTGTCGGTCGAATCGGTATCGAGGAACGCCACCCGTTCGCAAAACTCGATCGAATAGGCGTTCCTGGCGAAAAATGCGCCGCTGCTGGGGTCGGCTTCCGTCACCACATGCATCGCTGATTTGCTGCGCAAGTCGCCCAGCACCCACTCGACATAGCAGGTTGTCGACAGACGTCGGGCGCGGCCTGAGCGATTGCGAATCTGCAAATGCGAGAATTTGATCGAAGCATCCAGCGCCACATATACCCACAACTCGGTGTGGATACCG
>NZ_JBFUIC010000353.1:0-3928 GCF_056402075.1 Pseudomonas sp. P4_C3 | reverse complement strand
CTTCTGGCACAGCGTTAGGGTCGTGCAGGTAGAGCTCGTAGAGCTCTTCCACATAGGCAGCGTTACTACCGGATAGGTAGGCGCTGTTCCACATGCGCTGCATCACGCTTTCTTGCATGCTTGGTCACCCTCGGTTAGGGGAACACCATCGGTGTCGACACCGAGCAAACTTGCAGAAGTCCGAATGCAGCGACCAAAACAAGCCACTAGGATCACACTGATAGTCCGGGTACCAGCCCGGATGCCCCTGCTTGTCTCATTTCTTCAAAATAAGAGCCGCAGCCTTTTAAGCTGCTGCTCAGGTTAAAACTACGGCGCCGGTTGAAGCCCGCGCCGTAGCATCTACGGGTACTGCGGTCCTACGGGTACAGCAGCTGAATCACACGCCGCTCGAGAGCAACATGTTACGGATGTGACCGATGGCCTTAGTCGGGTTCAGGCCTTTCGGACATACGTTGACGCAGTTCATGATCCCGCGGCAGCGGAATACGCTGAACGGGTCATCCAGCGAAGCCAGACGCTCGGACGTCTTGGTGTCACGGCTGTCTGCCAGGAAGCGGTACGCTTGCAGCAGAGCAGCTGGACCCAGGAACTTGTCCGGGTTCCACCAGAAGGACGGGCAGGAAGTCGAGCAGCAAGCGCACAGGATGCACTCGTACAGACCGTCCAGCTTTTCACGCTCTTCAGGGGACTGCAGACGTTCGATGGCCGGAGCCGGCGTGTCGTTCTGCAGGTATGGCTTAACCTTCTCGTATTGCTTGTAGAAGATGCTCATATCGACGACCAGGTCACGGATAACCGGCAAACCTGGCAGCGGACGAACGATCAACTTGTTACCTTTTACGACGGCAGACAGCGGCGTGATGCACGCCAGGCCGTTTTTGCCGTTGATGTTCATGCCGTCGGAACCGCAAACACCTTCACGACAAGAGCGACGATAGGAGAAACCTTCGTCCTGCTCTTTGATCAGGGCCAGCACGTCCAGCACCATCAGGTCTTTACCACCGGTATCGACCTGGAATTCCTGCATGAACGGCGCGGCGTCCTGATCAGGGTTGTAACGATAAACGCTGACTTGCAACATGGCGGCCACCCTTAATAAGTCCGAATCTTAGGTTCAAAAGTCGGAACAGTCTTCGGCGAGAAGTTCACGGCACGCTTGGTCACGCGCTTGTCACCCGGGAAGTACAGGGTGTGGCACAGCCAGTTTTCGTCGTCACGATCTTCGAAGTCTTCACGGGCGTGAGCACCACGGGACTCTTTACGTACTTCTGCAGCGATGGCGGTGGCTTCGGCCACTTCCAGCAGGTTCTGCAGTTCCAGCGCTTCGATACGTGCAGTGTTGAACGCCTGCGACTTATCGTTGATCTTCACGTTGGCGATACGGGTACGCAGCTCAGCCAGTTGGGCAATACCCTTCTGCATGTATTCGCCGGTACGGAATACACCGAAGTAGTTCTGCATGCAGTTTTGCAGTTCGCGACGCAAGGTAGCCACGTCTTCGCCTTCGGTACGCTCGTTCAGAGCGGACAGACGTGCCAGGGCCGCATTGATGTCGGCATCGGTGGCGTCGTCGTATTCGATACCGTCGGTCAGCGCCTTTTCCAGGTGCAGGCCGGCAGCACGGCCGAATACCACCAGGTCGAGCAGCGAGTTGCCGCCCAGACGGTTGGCACCGTGAACCGATACGCAAGCCACTTCACCCACTGCGAACAGACCAGGGATGATTTCATCGACGCCTTCGCCGTTCTGGGTGATTGCCTGACCGTGAATGTTGGTCGGAACGCCGCCCATCATATAGTGACAGGTCGGAACAACCGGAACCGGAGCAACAACCGGGTCAACGTGTGCGAAAGTCTTCGACAGTTCGCAGATGCCTGGCAGACGGCTGTGCAGCACTTCCTCGCCCAGGTGGTCGAGTTTGAGCATCACGTGGTCGCCATTCGGACCGCAACCGTTGCCGGCGATGATTTCCTTAACCATCGAACGGGCAACGACGTCACGACCGGCAAGGTCTTTGGCGTTCGGAGCATAACGCTCCATGAAACGCTCGCCGTGCTTGTTGATCAGGTATCCACCTTCACCACGGCAACCTTCGGTAACCAGTACACCAGCGCCGGCGATACCGGTCGGGTGGAACTGCCACATTTCAATGTCTTGTACCGGCACGCCAGCACGCAGCGCCATACCAACGCCGTCACCGGTGTTGATCAGGGCGTTGGTGGTCGAAGCGTAGATACGGCCTGCACCGCCGGTCGCCAGCACGGTGGCTTTGGCGCGGATGTAGGTGGTTTCACCGGTTTCGATGCAGATCGCGATCACACCGACGAACTCGCCTTCGCCGTTCTTCACCAGATCAACCGCGTAGTACTCGTTCAGGAACACGGTACCGGCTTTCAGGTTGCCCTGATAAAGGGTGTGCAGCAGTGCGTGACCGGTACGGTCGGACGCAGCGCAAGTACGAGCAGCCTGGCCGCCCTTACCGTAATCCTTCGACTGACCGCCGAATGGACGCTGGTAGATACGACCCTGCTCGGTACGCGAGAATGGCATGCCCATGTGGTCCAGCTCGTAAACGGCAGCCGGGCCCTCCTGACACATGTATTCGATAGCGTCCTGGTCACCGATGTAGTCGGAACCCTTGACGGTATCGTACATGTGCCAGCGCCAGTCATCGTTCGGGTCAGCAGACGCGATTGCGCAGGTGATGCCGCCTTGAGCGGATACAGTGTGCGAGCGGGTCGGGAAAACCTTGGTGATCACGGCAGTCTTGTGACCGCCCTGTGCCAGTTGCAGCGCTGCGCGCATGCCGGCACCGCCACCACCAATAATGATGGCGTCGAAAGAAATCGTTGGAATGTTAGCCATGAATCAGATACCCCAGAGAATCTGCACACCCCAGACGAAGTAAGCGAACATCGCAACGCCGCATACTGCCTGGAAAAGGAAACGCACTGCAGTCGCGGACTTGCCCAGCGCCATCGGCGTCAGGTAGTCGGTCGCGATGGTCCACATGCCGACCCAGGCGTGAGCACCCAGGGCCACAAGGGCCAGCAGACTGAAGATACGCATCCCGTTGTGGGCGAACAGGCCGTGCCATTGGTCGTAGCCAATGCCMGGGTTCGCAGCRAGGTATCCGATCAGGAAAATGAAATAAGCCGCGAGAACGACCGCAGACACACGTTGCGCCATCCAGTCATACAGACCGGAACGCGAAAGGTTCGTAACGCTGGTTACCATATCCAAACTCCTGCCAGAACGATCAACACCACGGAAACGGCGATGATAATTTTCGAGCCCAGGCGGCCGCCTTCCAGCGTCTCACCGATGCCCATGTCCATAATCAAATGGCGCACACCGGCTACCAGGTGATAAAGAAGAGCGGACAGGAGGCCCCATGCTACGAACTTGGCCAGCGGGCTGGTCAAGGTTGCCTTCACGTCGGCAAAACCTTCCTCGGAACCCAGGGATTTGCYCAATGCATAAAGCATGAAGCCAAGGCCCAGGAAGAGGATGATGCCGGAAACACGGTGAAGAAACGACGTAACGCCGGTGATGGGGAGTTTGATGGTCCTTAGGTCTAGGTTTACAGGTCGTTGGCTTTTCACGGCTTTTTTTTCACACTGAAGAGCCCCTAACAATCAGGGCAAAGTTGTTGGGGAGTGCACTGGTCAGGTAACCACCACCCAGGGATGCGACCCCCAATAAAGCAGGCCCAAAAGCCCCTGGCGGTCGGTGGCCGAGTATAGACAGTTAGGCTACTAATGACAACGCAAAGACCTAACCCAAACAGCTGATTGCGCAACTGACATAAAAGGCGTAAATGGCAGCCAATTTCGAGAAAAAAGTCCGGTTAAAGCCTTCTGGAGCAAGACTTTAGGCAAATTGACATACGAATTTATCTCACTATAGTGGTGCGGGAACTGCT
>NZ_JBFUIC010000352.1:0-3930 GCF_056402075.1 Pseudomonas sp. P4_C3 | reverse complement strand
TCGACATTCTGGTCAACAATGCTGGCATCACCCAGCCTCTCAAAACCCTGGATATTCGCCCTTCGGACTACGACAAGGTGCTGGACGTAAGCCTGCGCGGCACCCTGCTCATGTCCCAGGCAGTGATTCCGCTGATGCGCCAGCAGTCCGGCGGCAGCATCGTCTGCATGTCCTCGGTTTCCGCGCAACGAGGCGGTGGCATTTTCGGCGGCCCTCACTACAGTGCCGCCAAAGCGGGTGTGCTGGGCCTGGCCAAAGCCATGGCGCGGGAACTGGGACCGGACAAGGTGCGCGTCAACTCCATCGCCCCCGGCTTGATCCACACCGACATCACCGGCGGCCTGATGCAGGACGACCGTCGCCACGCGATCATCGACGGCATCCCCCTGGGGCGTCTGGGGGAAGCTCAGGACGTCGCCAATGCGGCCCTGTTCCTGGCCAGCGACCTATCCTCTTACCTGACCGGCATCACCCTGGATGTGAACGGCGGCATGCTGATTCACTGAGTACACCTGGGCGGGCCTGCCCGGCCCGTGCGGTTCTGGATCGACGATGCAGCCGGGCCTCGGGCCCTGGCGGTCAATAAAAACAAGAGATCGAACCATCATGACAACCCTGTCGCTCGAAGCGGTTTCGACCGTGCGCTCCTCCGCCTACCGTAAAACGGCCTGGCGCCTGATGCCGTTCCTGATGCTGTGCTATCTGTGCGCGTATCTGGACCGGGTCAACGTCGGCTTCGCCAAGCTGCAAATGATGAACGACCTGGCCCTCAGCGAAACAGTCTATGGACTGGGCGCGGGCATGTTCTTCATCGGTTACTTCCTCTGCGAGGTGCCGAGCAACATCATCCTGCACAAGGTCGGCGCTCGGGTCTGGATCGCCCGCATCATGATCACCTGGGGCATCGTCTCGGCCCTGTTCGCCTTCGTCGAAACTGCCTGGCAATTCTATGCCTTGCGCTTTCTGCTTGGCATTGCCGAAGCCGGCCTGGCGCCGGGCCTGTTGCTGTACCTGACCTACTGGTTCCCGTCCTACCGCCGTGCACGCATGACCGTGTTGTGGTTCATCGCCATTCCGCTGTCGGGCATGGTGGGTGGCCCTCTTTCCGGCTGGATCATGAACCACTTTGCCGGCCTGCACGGTTGGGCCGGCTGGCAATGGATGTTCGTGCTCGAAGCTGTGCCCACCGTTCTTATCGGCTTGCTGGTACTGAGCTACCTCAAGGATGGCGTACATCAAGCCACCTGGCTCGATGACGACGAAAAAGCACTGATCCGCCGCGAGCTGGCCGAGGATGACCAGCAGAAAATCACCCATGCGTCGGTGGGCGAGTTTATTCGCGACCGTCGTCTGTGGTTGCTCGCAGGCATCTACTTCTGCGTTGTAATGGGCCAGTACGCGATCACCTTCTGGCTACCGACACTGGTACGCAACGCCGGGGTTTCCGATCCGCTGCACATCGGTTTCCTGACCAGCCTGCCCTACCTCTGCGCCATCGTGGCAATGCTGCTGGTCGGTCGCAGTGGCGACAAACACCGCGAGCGACGCTGGCACCTGATCGCCCCGATGATTGCCGGCGCACTCGGCCTGACCCTCGCCGCATTGCTGGGCGGCAATATCGTCCTGTCCATCCTGAGCCTGTGCCTGGCGGCGTCCGGCATTCTGTCGGCGACGTCGCTGTTCTGGATGCTGCCCACCACATTGCTCGGGGGCGTTTCCGCCGCCGCGGGCATTGCGGCAATCAACAGCTTCGCCAACCTCGCCGGGTTCTGCTCGCCTTACCTGATCGGCTGGATCACCACACAGACCGGCTCCAGCGCCATCGGCATGTACCTGATCACCGGTGTGCTGGTGAGCGGCGCCCTGCTGGTCCTGCGCATTCCCGCCGCCCTGGTCAATCGTTGAGTTAACGGAGTTTCATCATGACAACCCAGTCTTCACACGCTTCAAGCAAGAGTCTGGCGCAGCGCGCCCACAATATTCGTCGTCACTCGCTGCGCATGGGGCAAGTCCAGGGCCAGGGTTATGTCGGCCAGGCCCTCGGGGCGGCCGACCTGCTGGCCGTGTCCTACTTCCATGCGTTGAATCTTAAGCCTGAGGACCCGGAATGGGAGGAACGTGATCGCTTCTACCTCTCCATCGGTCACTACGCCATTGCGCTGTATGCCGCCCTGATCGAAGCCAAAATCATCCCGCTCGATGAACTGAAAACCTACGGTTCGGACGACAGCCGCCTGCCGATGTCGGGCATGGCCGCCTACACCCCGGGCATGGAAATCACCGGGGGCTCGCTGGGTCAGGGCCTGGGCATCGCTGTCGGTGCCTGCCTGGGTCTCAAGCGCAAAGGCTCGGCCTCCTTCGTCTACAACCTGCTGTCGGACGGCGAGCTGAATGAAGGCTCGACCTGGGAAGCCGTGATGTCGGCGGCGCACTGGAAGCTCGACAACCTGATCGCCATCGTCGACGTCAACAATCAGCAAGCCGATGGCTATTCGAGCGAAATCCTGTCGTTCGAACCCATTGTCGATCGCTGGCAAGCGTTCGGCTGGTTCACCCAGCGCGTCGATGGCAACGACATCGATGCACTGGTCGCGGCATTCGATGCCGCTCGCCATCATCCCGGCGCCCAGCCACGAGTGATCATCTGCGACACCAAAATGGGCAAGGGCGTGCCCTTCCTGGAAACCCGCGAGAAGACGCACTTCATTCGCGTGGAAGAGCACGAATGGGATCTGGCACTGAACAATCTTGAAGAAGGAAAAAACCAATGAGCAATGCCGCAAACACTCCGACTTCGACTGCCGAGCCGATCAAGAAGCGTCTGACTACCTCGGCGATGATCGCCTCCATTGCTTCGGAAGGCCAAGCCACCAAGTCGGCGCCTTTCGGACATGCATTAGCCGCGCTTGCCGATCAGCGTCAGGACATCGTCGGGCTGTCCGCCGATCTGTCCAAGTACACCGACCTGCACATCTTCGCCAAGGCCCATCCCGACCGTTTCTATCAAATGGGCATGGCCGAGCAATTGCTGATGAGCGCGGCCGCCGGCATGGCCCGAGAAGGCTTCGTGCCGTTTGCCACCACCTACGCGGTGTTCGCTTCGCGCCGTGCCTATGACTTCATCTGCATGGCCATCGCCGAGGAAAACCTCAACGTCAAGATCGTCTGCGGCCTGCCCGGCCTAACCACCGGTTACGGCCCAAGCCACCAGGCTACGGACGACCTGGCGATCTTCCGCGCCATGCCTAACTTGATGATCGTCGATCCGTGCGATGCACTCGAAATCGAACAGGCCGTGCCCGCCATCGCCGCGCATCAGGGGCCGGTGTACATGCGTTTGCTGCGCGGCAATGTGCCGCTGGTGCTGGACGAGTACGGCTACAAGTTCGAGATCGGCAAAGCCAAGACCCTGCGCACCGGTAACGACGTTCTGATCATCTCCACCGGCCTGATGACCATGCGCGCACTGGAAGCCGCCAAGGCACTGCAAACCGACGGCGTCGATGTCGCCGTGCTGCACGTACCGACGATCAAACCCCTGGATGTGCAAACCATTCTTGCCGAGGCAAGGAAGCCAGGTCGGCTGGTGGTCACAGCAGAAAACAGTTCGATCATTGGCGGTCTTGGCGAGGCCGTTGCAGGGGTGCTGCTGCGTAACGGAGTGACGCCAACTTTCAGGCAGATTGCTTTGCCCGACGCGTTCCTTGACGCAGGTGCCCTGCCGACGTTGCATGATCGTTACGGAATCTCAACTCAAGCCGTTTGCGCACAGATTAAAGGTTGGCTGTAACCGCACTCCAAAGGCACCTGCCCCCAGGTGCCGTTCAACTCGATGCAAGTTAGTAAACTTCCTCAGCCTCTAACGTCATGACTATGAAACCAGACGGGCTTCCTGATTCGGTAGCTCAAAGCAATCACCTGCAACGAGAG
>NZ_JBFUIC010000351.1:0-3939 GCF_056402075.1 Pseudomonas sp. P4_C3 | reverse complement strand
GCCACTGCCATTGAAAACGTCCGCTGCATTGGAGGCTACGGCCAACGTCGCGAAGCTCAAATACCTGGACGGCGGCCATGGCGAAGGCTGCAACAACGCCAACGATCAATTCACCTTGTGGCGACGCCGATTCCATCACCTCACCTTCTACGGCTTCATGCTGTGCTTCGCCGCCACCGGTGTCGCCACGCTCTTTCACTATCTGCTGAAGTGGTCGGCGCCTTATCCGATCTTCAGCTTGCCGGTGATGTTGGGTATTGCCGGTGGCATCGGCCTGCTGATCGGCCCCGCGGGTCTTCTTTGGCTGAACCTGCGTCGCGACCCTGCGCACGGCGATGAGAACCAAAAACCCATGGATCGCGGCTTCATCGCACTGCTGTTTCTGGTCAGCGCAAGCGGCCTGGCGCTACTGGCTTTCCGTGAAACCAGCGCTCTGGGCTTGACGCTGGCTATCCATCTCGGTCTGGTCATGGCGTTTTTCTTGACCATGCCCTACAGCAAATTCGCCCATGGAATATTCCGCAGCGCAGCGCTGCTCAAACACGCCATCGAGAAGCGTCAACCCAACCCGATCAACGCCGGCAGCGACTGACGGTTAAAGCACTCATTCCAAAAACAATAGTGAGCATAACGGTAGCCATGATGAAAACGACAACGGCAACAACCCGAGCAAAGGGGTCCAAATTAGGCGCCATTTTGCGGGTCACCAGCGGTAACTTTCTCGAGCAGTTCGACTTCTTTCTGTTCGGGTTCTACGCGACCTACATCTCCCAGACTTTCTTTCCAGCCACCAGCGAGTTTGCCTCGCTGATGATGACCTTCGCGGTATTCGGCTCCGGATTCCTGATGCGTCCGTTAGGCGCCATTGTGCTGGGGGCGTACATCGACAAGGTGGGCCGTCGCAAGGGACTGATCGTGACGCTGTCGATCATGGCCGCCGGTACCGTATTGATCGCCCTGGTGCCGGGCTATGCCGCCATCGGCGTGGCGGCACCGATTCTGGTGTTGTTGGGCAGGCTGCTCCAGGGCTTCTCCGCCGGCGCGGAAATGGGCGGTGTTTCCGTGTACCTGGCGGAAATTTCCACCCCTGGTCACACCGGTTTCTACACCAGTTGGCAATCGGCCAGCCAACAGGTGGCGATCGTCGTCGCGGCGGCGTTGGGCTACACGATCAATGCCACGATGCAAGCCGCTGAAATCGCCGATTGGGGCTGGCGTATTCCGTTCTTCATTGGCTGCGTGATCATCCCGTTCATTTTCATTATTCGCCGCTCACTGGAAGAAACCGCTGCCTTCACTGCTCGCAGCCATCGTCCAACAACTCGCGAAGTTTTTCGCTCGATGCGTGACAACTGGCGCACCGTACTGGCGGGCGGCTTGCTGGCGTCCATGACCACCACCACGTTCTACCTGATTACGGTCTACACACCGACGTTTGGCAGAACAGTTCTGAACCTGAGCACCACCGACAGCCTGGTGGTCACACTGCTGGTCGGCATCAGCAACTTTATCTGGCTGCCTATCGGCGGCGCCCTCTCCGACCGCATTGGCCGTCGGCCACTCTTGCTGGCGATATCGTTGCTGTGCATCTTCACCGCCTATCCCGCCATGCACTGGCTGGCAGAGGCGGCGAGTTTCGAACGTCTGCTCGCCGTGCTGCTGTACTTCTCATTCTTCTTTGGCATTTACAACGGCGCCATGGTCGCGGCACTGACCGAAGTCATGCCACAGAACGTGCGGGTGGTCGGGTTTTCACTGGCCTTCAGTTTGGCCACCGCGGTGTTTGGCGGTTTTACCCCGGCAATCTCGACGCTGCTTGTCCAGGCCACGGGCGACAAGGCATCACCTGCCTACTGGCTGATGTTCGCGGCGGTGTGYGGGTTCACAGCGACGACGATTCTGTATCGTCGGCAAAAAGCTTTGGCAGTCAGAACCGTTTAGTTCCTCGATCGCCGACGCTTACCACGCGTCAATCCACGGCGGGAACCGAATTAATTTCGGCCGGTAACGTAAGGCAGAAACCGGCCAATAGCACCGTTAACATGCGACAGGGATTATCCCAAAAACAGTCGTCAATTCACTCATAAAGCAGGGACCATAGCCCTCCCCCAGGACACATTCCGGCCTTGATATCTGCTGAAGATTCCACCCAGAGCCAGTCGTTTTGTAGGGGTAAAAACGAAGAAAAATAAAAAGGGGTCGCGAGATAAAATCTCGCAACTCCTTGAATTATATGGTCGGGACGGAGTGATTCGAACACTCGACCCCTAGCACCCCATGCTAGTGCGCTACCGGACTGCGCTACGCCCCGACTAGGCGTGAAACTCATCCCTCACCTCGAGGAACGCTCAAGAATATATCGCAAGCTTTTGAAAACTGGAAGTATTTAAAAGCAGGAATTTATTTCTTGAGTACCACCAGAACATCTTCGAGCTCGGCGATCATCTGGCGGATCATTTGCTTGTATTGGGTGGTGTCGTCTTTGGCYTCATCRCCGGACAAGCGCAGGCGCGCTCCGCCGATGGTGAACCCCTGATCRTAAAGAAGCGCGCGGATCTGCCGGATCATCAGCACGTCCTGGCGCTGATAATACCGRCGGTTTCCGCGGCGTTTGACMGGGTTGAGTTGAGGAAACTCCTGCTCCCAGTAGCGCAGCACGTGTGGTTTWACCGCACACAGCTCGCTGACTTCACCAATGGTGAAGTAGCGTTTGCCCGGGATGACGGGGAGCTCGTCGTTATGACTTGGTTCCAGCATAAGCCTCAACTCGGGCCTTCAACTTCTGCCCTGGACGAAAGGTGACCACACGGCGAGCCGTGATCGGGATTTCTTCCCCCGTTTTCGGATTGCGGCCAGGCCGCTGGCGTTTGTCCCGAAGGTCGAAATTGCCGAAACCGGACAATTTGACTTGTTCGTTGTCTTCAAGAGCGTGCCTGATTTCTTCAAAAAACAGTTCGACCAATTCCTTGGCCTCCCGTTTGTTCAGGCCCAGCTCTTCATACAGACGTTCCGCCATCTCAGCTTTCGTCAGAGCCCCCATACGTCACTTCCTTAACGTGGCGTTCAACCTTTGTTCGAGCGAGGTGAGGATGTTTTGCGTTGCGGTATTCACCTCATCGTCATTAAGAGTGCGCGATGGATGCTGCCAGGTCAAGCCGACTGCGAGGCTTTTTCTATCAGGATCAATGCCTTTACCCTGATACACGTCAAATAGCCTGAGGTCTGTCAGCCATTCGCCTGCATTTTCACGGATTACGTCCAGTACAGCCGTGGCTGCAACGTCTTTATCCGCAATCAGTGCAAGGTCACGACGAACTTCAGGAAAGCGTGATAACTCGTGGAATTTTGGCATTTTGCCCGACGCCACTTCCGCCAGAACCAACTCGAAGACGAAGACCGGACGGTCGAGACCGAGGGTTTTCGACAACTCAGGGTGGATCGCGCCAATGAAGCCGACCAGACGACCATCACGCTCGATGCGCGCGGTTTGACCCGGGTGCAACGCTGGGTGTTTGCCCGGCACGAAAGTGAACGCTTCCAGAGCACCGGCGAAGCCCAGCACCGCTTCGACGTCAGCCTTGACGTCGAAGAAGTCGACGGTATCGCGACCCTGCGCCCAGCCTTCCGGCAGGCGACTACCGCAAACAACACCCGCCAACATCGGCTCTTGCTTCAGACCTTCGAGCTGACCAACGAAACGCAGGCCGCTTTCGAACAGACGCACGCGATCCTGCTGACGGTTCAGGTTGTGCTGAAGCGCCTTGACCAGACCTGGCCACAGCGACGAACGCATGGCAGCCATGTCATTGGAGATCGGGTTAGCCAGCAGCAGCGGCTCAACACCCGGATTAAACAGTTCGAACTGTTTCGGATCGATGAAGCTGTAGGTAATGGCTTCCTGATAACCACGGGCAACCAGCAGGCGGCGCAGTTCAGGCA
>NZ_JBFUIC010000350.1:0-3941 GCF_056402075.1 Pseudomonas sp. P4_C3 | reverse complement strand
TCACCGTGTTCGGTTATTTCCTGCAACGCCTGGAGCGCTATCTGGACCTGAACTTCCGCAAGCCGCACACGCTCGACGCGGCCACCATCGCCAGGTTCAAGGCCAGTGCCGAAGCGTTGCYCGACACTGCGCGCAAGRCAGCAGGCAGCAACACAACGCCGATCCTGCAACTGAAGAACATCCAGAAGAGCTATGGCACGCACAAGGTGCTGCTGGGTATCGACCTTAATGTCGAATGCGGCCAGGTGGTCTCGATCATCGGGCCATCCGGCTCCGGCAAGACTTCGCTGATTCGCACGGTCAACGGCTTGGAAACCATCGATACCGGCGACATTCTGTTGTTCGGCGAAAAATTCATCGAGGCTTCGGACAAACCCAACGGCTCCCGCCTGCGCAAAGGCGTGCGGCACATTGGCATGGTGTTCCAGAACTTCAACCTGTTCCCGCACCGCACCATTCTCGACAACGTCACGCTGGCACCGCGTTACCACGGCCAGCCGGGCGAGCTGAGTGAACATCGTGCCTATGCGCTACTGGACAAGGTCGGCCTGCTGGCCCATGCCCACAAGTACCCGCACCAGCTCTCCGGCGGGCAACAGCAGCGCGTGGCGATCGCTCGAGCCCTGGCGATGGAGCCGCAGATCATGCTGTTCGACGAGCCTACCTCGGCCCTCGACCCGGAACTGGTCAACGACGTGCTGAACGTGATCCGCGACCTGGCCAAAGAAGGCATGACCATGCTGATCGTGACCCACGAAATGGACTTTGCCATGTCGATATCCGACCGGGTCGTGTTCATGGAGAACGGTAATATCCAACTGGATGCCGCACCTGAAACCATACGATGCGATGCCAAAGGAGAACGAGTGCGGCGCTTCATGGGAATCAGTACCCCATCGCCAAGCCTGTCTGCAACGCTGGATCATGCATGAGCAGGGTGCAGCCTTAATGCCGATCAGGGTTTACGCGCAATGATCACCTGACTTTTCGCCACCACGGCATCCAGCGCCTGCTTGATCTGTGCACCCCGTGGCGAGGCCAGAATCGCCTGCCAGGTATCCGCCCAGTGGTTGAGCAACGGATGGTCCGGGTTGCTGAAATCGACCTTGGCTTCCCAGAACAACAGCATCCACATCGACCAGTAGAATCCGTACTGGCTATGGCTGATCACTTCCAGGCCGGCATCGCTGACCATGGCCTTGAACTGTTCTTCGCTGATGATGCGGATGTGGTTGGGTTTCTGGAAATACTCGGCCGCCGCGATATCTTTCTGCAGGTCTTCGGAGCTGGGGTGCGGGACGCTCAGCAGATACAACGCGCCCGGTTTACCGACGCGCACCAGCTCAGCGAGGAACTGGGCCGGATCGTCCACGTGCTCGATGACTTCGGTCGACACCACCCGCGTGGCGGTCGCATCGGCTATCGGCAGCGGGTTGCAGTCGGTGACATGACATTCGACGTCGCGGGCCGGTGTATCGCTCAGGCGCTGGCGGGTCGCTTCGACCTTCGCCGCGTCGATGTCGGCGATGATGATCTTCGCCCCGCGCATCCCGCAGAAATGCACGTTGCCGCCGTCGCCGCAGCCTACGTCCAGCAGCGTGTCCTCGGGGGTTACCGGGAAGCCGGTGAACAGTTCGCCGGTTTGCTGATTGAACCAGCCACTGAGCATCGCGTCGTGCAGGCCGAGCATGTAGGGGTCGACTTTCTCCGCCACTGGCGCCGCGGGCGCTGTCTCTGGCTGCACAGGCGCGGGCGTGCCCGCCGTGAGTTTCTTTAAAAGGCTCAGCATGAGGTAGCTCCAGAGGATGGGACGGCTGTTCGGGAGGTGCCCAGGCGTTTGACCAGCGAGGCGCCGCGGTTGCGCATGGGCATTTCGATGTAGCGATAGTTGAGTTCGCTCAGCAGCACGATCAGGCCGCCAGCCATCAGCAACATCAGAATCGGATGGCCAGCGGGACTGGGCAGCCCGGCAGCCTGTAAACGGAAAATGAATTCACGAACCAGCAAGTAGACCGGGATATGGATCAAGTAGATCCCGTAGGAACGGCTGCCGACCCACGTCATCAGGTTTTTGAACACGCCGCGCGGCAACAGGTAATCGCGGTTATAAGAAGCGATCCACACCAGCAGCGCACACAACAGCGCAATCACGCCGATCCGGTAAGAAGTGAAGGTGAAACGATCCGTTGCCATGAAGCTGAGCAGCAGCGACACCGCGATCAGTGCGGCAACACCCACCCATGGACGACGCAGGAATTTTGGCTCCCAGCGCCGGTACGAAGGCTGCACGCTCCACATCGCCAACAGCACGCCAAGGGCCAGCGCGTCGGTGCGCACCACCATCAGGATCGGCGTGCGCAAGGTAAACAATTGCAGCGCCACCAACGCCAGCAAGGCCCACACCAGGTGTTTGCGCAACAGCACGATCAGCAGCGGAAACAGCAGGTAGAACTGCTCTTCCAGCGACAGGCTCCAGTACACGAAACTGGTGCCGTACTCGTAGTGATAAAAACTGTCGGCAAAGCGAAAATTGGCGTACTGGGCGACGCCGGCCAGGGTCGCCTGAAGGTTCGCGTACAGCGTGCCGAACGCGCCGGAACGGTTGAGAAAAAGACACGCCAGCAACATCAGCGCCAGCCATAACCAGGCCGACGGCAGCAAACGAAAGGCCCGACGCAACCAGAAATTGCGCGTCTGTTGCCAATACTCCCGACGCGTGGTGCAGCGGCGCAAGCCCGGGATCAGGCTGCGGGCAATGACAAAGCCCGAGATCGCGAAAAACAGATCCACGCCCCACCACGGCTGGCTGTACAGCGTGATGCTCTGCAACAACGGCACAGCCGCCGCGAACAGGCTGTCCTGCAGGTGATGAAACAGCACGCCAAGCACCGCAATGCCGCGCAGCAACTCGATGTCCATGATCCGTTTTTCGTTGCTCATGCGCCCTCCTGGACATACGGTTTGCGAGCAATGATCACCTGGCTCTTGGGCATGAACCGGTCCAGCATCTGCTTGATCGCCAACCCGTCGGGCTGGGCCAGCAAGTCCTGCCATGTTTTCGCCCAGCTCTCCATCAGCGGCGGATACGGCGCCTGAATCCGGTCGCGAACCGCACCACCCAGATCGCGCCCGGCGGCCCGTTCACTGGCCCAGAAAAAAATCATGCCCATCACCCAGAAAAACCCGGTGGCCTGACGATGTTCGATGACCAGGCCCGCGTCTTCCACCAGCGCGGCGAATCGCTCGGGACTGAAAATCTGCACATGATTGGGCGATTGAAAATAACTGGCCGGGGCGATGCCTTTCTGCAAATGCTCGCCCACCGGGGACGGTACGCTCAGCAGGTAGAGCGCGCCGGGGCGGCCCATGCGCACCAGTTCGGCCATGAAGGGTTCTGGCTGATCGATGTGCTCCAGCACTTCCATGCACACGACTTTGCTCGCGCAACCATCGGCCAGAGGCAGTGGCAGGCTGTTGCTGACCAGACCTAGATTCGCCTTGTCCGACTGCGCTTGCACTTGCCGCGCCAGGTCGCGGACCTTGTCGTACTCACTGTCGGTGAAGATCACCGACGCGCACTGGCGCACCGCAAACAAGGTCGCGACCCCTTCACCACAGCCGACATCCAGCAAGGTGTCGTCGGCGGTAATGGCAAACCCTTTGAGCAATTCGCCGCTGTCGCCCGAAAACCAGCCGTCATGCATTGCATCGTGCAAGCCCACATCTCTTGGCGACACACGAGATTGCTCGACCGGCAACGGCGCGGGCCGGGGCTCGGGTTTCGTCTCTGCAAAGAAACGTCTGACCAATGCGCGAATCATGCCTCAGGGGTTTCCACGACACGGTTCTCGAACAGGCGCTCAAAAAATACGCCAAGCCGTTGCTCGGCGGTGGCCTGACTGCAGAATTTCATGAGGCTGGCCACTGCGTGCGCGGACATC
>NZ_JBFUIC010000349.1:0-3947 GCF_056402075.1 Pseudomonas sp. P4_C3 | reverse complement strand
ACCCTGAGCACTTGCAACTCAACGCGGTCAGCCAGCTGAACGACACCACCCGCCAGCAAATCATTACCGCTGACCACAATCAGCACAAAGAACAGATCGTCAACTGGCTGCTGGCCAACGAGACCTACCAGAAGGCCATCGTCTTCACCAACACCCGGGCCATGGCCGACCGCATCTACGGTCGCCTGGTGGCGCAGGAATACAAAGCGTTCGTGCTGCACGGCGAGAAAGACCAGAAGGATCGCAAACTGGCGATCGACCGCCTGAAGCAGGGCGGCGTGAAAATCCTCGTGGCCACCGACGTCGCCGCTCGTGGCCTGGATGTCGACGGCCTGGACCTGGTGATCAACTTTGACATGCCGCGCAGTGGCGACGAATACGTGCACCGCATCGGTCGTACCGGCCGCGCCGGCAACGATGGCCTGGCCATTTCGCTGATCTGCCACGGCGACTGGAACCTGATGTCGAGCATCGAGCGCTACCTCAAGCAGAGCTTCGAGCGTCGTACGATCAAGGAAGTCAAAGGCACCTACGGCGGACCGAAAAAGGTCAAGGCCTCGGGCAAAGCCGTCGGCGTGAAGAAGAAAAAGACCGACGCCAAGGGCGAGAAAAAGAAAACCGCCGCCAAGACTCCGACCAAGCGCAAGAGCGCCAACCGGCCGAAGAGCGACTCGCTGGTCAGCAAGGACGGCATGGCCCCGCTCAAGCGCCGCAAGCCGGAAGCGCCGGCGGCTGAGTAAGTCGTTGTAGACGACCCAGGAAAAACCCGGACAGTGTCCGGGTTTTTTATGCCTGGCGTTTATCAGACTTCGGCTTTCTTCTCGGCGGATTCCAACTCCTTCAAGTGCTGATCGATCAACTGACACTTACCCGGCAGGCCCAGGCGGGCAGGGCACAAGCGAAGGCTGCGACTCGGTGTACGTTGGCTAACCCCCATGGCAGCAACTGGGGTTCGCCTGTTCTTCGTACCGGTCATGATGCCGCACCCACTCCATGATCTCCTCTTCGTTGCGGCCCTTAGGCGTCAGGTCGAGGTAGTTGTAGGCGCCGACCAGCATGTCCAGGCCCCGGGCATAGGTGGAGTAGGTATGGAAAATTTCCCCGGCGTCATTACGATAAAACACGCTGAGGCCGGGGAGTTCTTCCTCGGATCCGTCGGTTTTTTCGTAGTTGTACGTAGCCGTTCCGGCGGCGACGTCTTCGGCTCGGGCACTGACGTCGAAGTCGTAGTTGAAATCAGAACCTGCTGACGACACCCAGTCGAACTTCCAGCCCATGCGCCGCTTGAACGCCTGGTATTCAGCGAACGGTGCGTGGGAAACCGCCACTACCGCAATGTCGTGGTGGGCCAGGTGCTGGTTGGCGCCGTCGATGTGATCGGAGAGGAACGAGCAGCCAGAGCAGCCTTCGTCCCAGCCTTTGCCAAACATGAAGTGGTAGATGACCAATTGACTGCGTCCGCCAAACAAGTCCGCCAGTTTCAGTTCGCCATTGGGTCCCTGGAAGCGGTAGTCCTTGTCGATTTTCACCCAGGGCAGGGCGCGGCGTTCGGCGCTGAGTCTGTCCCTTTCCTTGGTAAAGGCTTTTTCGTGGGCAAGGTGCTGTTTGCGTGCGACGAGCCATTCTTCCCGCGACACGACGGGATGATTCTGAATGTTCATGATGTTTTCTCCTGCGTGGGGCGGGGAGGTGATTTACACAGCCTAGTCGTTTGGCTTGCGTGGAATTCGACATACCGCCGGTCAGTCGTCAGCAGAAGCCCGGCTGAAGGCTTCACCTCAGCCATAGAATCTCCCACAGGGGCATTGTGTGGGGATTAACTTTGTTTCGCCGTTTTCAAACACTTCAAGTCGCTGAAATCCTTCCTCACCCGCTCGATTTTCTTCAGCAAGCGCTCACGCTGGTCCGGCGTGCTTTCAGCCATCAGATCCACGAACAGCGAGCGCGCCTGGGCTTCGGTGTTGGCGAAGGCCTGACGATAGGCAGGCGTCCACAAACTCTCGCGATTGACCAGAAGTGTCTCGATCCGTTGTGGGAATTGTGGACTCTGGCGTTGCGCAACAACTGCGCTGAACTGCTTCTGCCAATGGATACGGTTGGCAATCCACTGGGTGTTCTGGTCGCCCAAGGCGTTGGACCAGGTGGCGACTCGCTGTTGCTGAGAAATGTTCAAAGGCCCGAGCCAGTCGTTCAGGCGCTTTTCCATGCGTTCGCCACGCTCCTTGATCTGCCGGGAGAGGGAGGGCTTGAGGTATTCCTCCTGGCGTTTGCGCTGGTCCTTGACGAAGGCATCGTTCATTTCGGTAACTTGCTTGTCATCCAGCCCTTGCAGCAACTCGACGGCCGACGGGGTGATTTCCCGGGCGGTCTCGGCAATCGCCTCTTCGGCTTCGTGGGTGCGGGCCTGCAAGGCGGCATCGGTGACCTGGTTGGTGGCGATCATGGTTTGCAGGCGGTCCAGCCAGTCGAGGTAGCCGGGCAATTGGGTGGTGCAGTGCCAACTCAGGTGTTCCTTCAGGCGTTCGTTCAGCCAGCTTTTTTGCTCGCCGTTCATGTCCAGGTAGTCGCTGAGCGTCCACGGAATGATCACGTCGAGGTTGCGGTAGGCCAGGCCCACGCGGCTGCACGCGCCGAGGGCGAGAGCGATGGTCAGTACTACGGCTATGTGATTGAACCAGCGGGACATGGGCGAATCCTTGCGAAAGCCAGCCTTCGGGGGCTGATTCTCATGTGAGCCCAGATTGAGCCCGGCAGTTCAGTCGATCAATAGAACGCGCGTTGGGTCTTGAGGGTGACCAGCCCGTTACACAGGCTGTTGTGCCCGACATAGGTCGAGCAACTGCTGCCGCGCAGGGTGGTATCGCTGTAGATCAGCTCGAGGTCGATGATTTTCACAGGATTTGATTTGGAGTGTCGCAGGGGAGAAGCGAGGGTTCCAGTCCAAGCGCTTCGAAGCTCAAAGCGCTTTGGGACCAGGTGACGCGAGGGAATTACTTTTTGCCCAGGGTGATCTGCTTGGACGGGCCGAACGTCTGGCCGCTGACGCCTTTGGCAATTTGCTGGATTTCACCGCCGGACTTGAGGAACGCAGCGATCTGGCTGTTGATCGATTCGCTGGTTTCGACGGCTGGAGCTGGCTTTGCTTTGCTGGTGGATGCTTTTACACGCATGGCGGCCATTAACCTGTAGAAAATTAACTTGGCCAGGCATCGTACAGGAATAACCTGATAATTGCTTGGCAAATATCCCCTCGGCATATTCGTGAGGTCGGGGTAAACAGGCATCGGCCAGTATTCGAAATAGGTGTCTAAGCCGCTGTTTTAACTAAGAACATTGCCTGGAAAAATACCGCGTTACGCTGGCCTGAGCATGGCGTAAATACCCGGATCGGTCTGACGAGCGGCCAGGTGCTCGATGCAAACCCCGGAAAATCAAGGCCTTCAGAGGAATTTCTCGTACCACCGGGCCGGGTGCCGAACGCGGCGCCTAAAACCGGGTAGAATGCCGCCCACGCAATGAGGGTATTGGACATGGCTTTAGTCGGGCGTTACAACAGTTTGCAAGTGGTTAAACACACTAACTTCGGTTTATATCTGGACGGTGGCGCGGATGGCGAAATCCTTCTGCCTAATCGTTATATTCCAAAAGATATTCCTACCGAAGATGAAGACTGGCTCAACGTTTTTATTTATCTGGACAGCGATGACAAACTCATCGCAACTACTGAAAAACCGAAAGTTCAAGTCGGTGAATTCGCCAGTTTGAAAGTTGTTGAAGTCAACAGCATCGGCGTATTCCTGGACTGGGGTTTGCCGAAAGACCTGTTGCTGCCGTTCTCCGAAGAGAAGCGTCAGATGACGGCGGGTGAGTATGTGGTGGTGCACGTCTACCTCGACAAACACACCCGTCGCATCACCGCGACCGCGCGTCTGGACCGCTACCTGGAC
>NZ_JBFUIC010000348.1:0-3948 GCF_056402075.1 Pseudomonas sp. P4_C3 | reverse complement strand
GATGACCCGTCTGCTGGCGGCGAGTTTTGCGTCGACCGGCAAACCTTCCGCGCCCCTGACAAACTGGGGGCTAAATGAGATCGACGTTGTCGAACGGGAGATGGCCTGCTATTTGAATCCTGCTAATGAGGCGAGTGCCGCTTGACAGGTCGCCTCCGGCAGTTGCGGGTGCGAGCCACATTTGAGTCGACCTCTCATCGTCCGCATTGGGTTGAATCCACAGCCGAAAGCGGACGTTCCCAGGCACCTGCGAAGTTATGGCGATTTAGTCTTGGTCCGTGGGAAATCAGTGCTCGCCATTAATCTTTCGTGAACATACGCCTCAAATTGTTCGGCTGGCAGTGGCGGGGAAAACAGGAAGCCCTGGTAGGTCTGGCAGCCATGCTTGACCAGAAAGGTGCGCTGAGCTTCTGTCTCCACACCTTCTGCAATCACCGAAAGCCCCAATATCTGGCTCAGGCTCACAATCGCGCAGGCGATTGCGGCGTCGTTGGGATCAACCAGCACATCTCTGATGAAGGACTGGTCGATCTTGAGTTGATCCAGCGGAAGGCTCTTCAGGTATGACAGTGACGAGTAGCCGGTTCCGAAATCATCCAGCGAAAGGCCTATGCCGATCTCTTTCAACTCGATCATTTTGGCGACAGTACCTTCCATATCCTCTATCAGCAGGCCTTCGGTCAGTTCCAGTTTCAATTTCTTCGGATCGGCCCCCGTGTATCTCAGTACTTGCAGTACCTCCTCGACGAAGTCCGGATGGTGAAACTGGCGGGCGCTGACATTCACAGCCATACCCAGTCGGGCGGTTTCCGAATGCTTTGCCCAGGCAACCAGCTGAGTGCAGGCTGCCTGCAGCGCCCAACGGCCTAACGGCAGAATCAACCCCGTTTCCTCTGCCAATGGAATGAACTCGCCTGGAAACACGACTCCGCGCTCAGGATTCTGCCATCTCATCAGTGCCTCTGCGCCAATGATACGGCCCTCACTATTCACCTGCGGCTGGTAATGAAGAAGGAATTCGTTGTCCTGCAAGCCTTGGCGCAACTCTACTTCCAGTCTGGCGCGTGCCGTGGCAACCGCCTGCATTTCCGGATCGAAGAAGCGCATGGTATTGCGGCCCGCCGCCTTGGCGCGATACATCGCCAGGTCAGCGCGCTTCATAATATCGTCCACTGTGCTCAGCTGCCCCTGGAACAGCGCGATGCCGAGGCTGGGGGTGCTGTGGTGCTCATATCCATCCAACTGGTAGGAAATGTTCAGAGAGTTGAGAATCTTTTCGCCAATAGCCTTGGCCTGGATAGCTGCTTCTGGAGGATTCTCATTAAGGCCATCCAGCAGGACGACGAATTCGTCTCCGCCCAGGCGAGCCACGGTGTCGCTCTCGCGTATGCAGCCGCAAAGGCGCAGAGCAACTTGCTGCAGCAACATGTCGCCTCTGTCATGCCCCAGCGTGTCGTTCAGTGCCTTGAAGTTATCCAGGTCAATGAGAATTATCGCGTTCGTATGCAGGCTACGGGAGCTGCCCGCCAGCAGATGCTGTAACCGGTCCAACATGAGCCGCCTGTTGGGCAGCCCGGTCAACTGATCGTAGAAGGCCAAACGCTGGACCTCTTGCTCAGCGGTCTTACGGTGGGTGATGTCAGTATTGATCGACAGAACGGATTGCGGCTGGCCATCATCGTCTCGCACCAGGGTTCGATGACTTTCGAGCGTGATGGTGCAGCCATCCCGGCGTCGAAGTGTAACTTCGTCCGCCCGGTCACCCGTTTCTATCAGGCTGTTAGTGGCCGCATTGAAAGCGGCGCTACCCTGGTAGATCAACTCCTGTGCCGATTTGCCGAGTGCCTCTTCCTTTGACAGACCGTAGAGACGCTCGGCACTTTTGTTCCAGTACAGGATGCGGTTATCCATCCCGTGAACGACAATGGCGTCCTGGGCCTTGTCCAGCAGCGATGCTTGCTGGCGGGCCTGCTTCTCGCTTTCGCGCAGCACTGCCAGATAACCTTCCCGTTCGGCTGCTTGCGACTCCATTTCGCGCCTGATCTTGCCCCCGTAGATAACGGCCGCACTGACCATCAGTAGCACGAACACCATGATCGCGTATTCGACCCGGCGCAGTTCTTCGACCGACTCAAGCTCCTCCTCCAGGAGCTTGCTTTGAATCAGGCCAACGCGATCCCGCACGGTACTGAGTGAGGCGAGCAACAGGGCAAACTTCCTGTCCATCGTTGCCATGCGTTTGCCAGCATTATCCGACTGCCCCTCCCTGAAGTAGGAAAAGATCAGCAAGGCCTCGTTCACCATTTCGACCATCGCGGCATCAATTGCACCCACCTCATCCTTCAATGCAAGGGTAAAGGCTTGTATATCTGCATTGTGTTCAGCCTCATTGGCGATCCGTACTTCCAACTGTTTTTTGGCCATTGCCAAATGCTCGCTGAAGGCACGCAAGGCTTCATTCATGTTCCGCGATTCGGCTTCAACATCATGTGTATCGAACACATTATTGCCCGGCGCATTGACTTTGGAAGCCAGGCTGCCCAGCGTTGAATAGCTCGACAGCTGTTGGACCCACGACTGGTTTGCCGTGATGGAGCGGTGATAGGTATCGACGATCAGGTGATTCAATAGCACGCTCAGCACAACAACCAGCACGTCGAATCCCGCAAGAAAAAAGTACATGCGGTGCCATTTGGTCGAGCGCGGCTTATTTGAACGGGTGGGTATGGCTTGCTTTGCGGTGCTTTTATTCCTGAAAAAATCCATTTCACAATCTCCAAACATAATCCTTCTAAATTGACCAATAGAAGCGGTATTCGGAAACCAATCAACCTTTTGTGCCGACACCTGAACCTGAGAACACACCGCACGTAGCATTAGCCAAATTTTTTCTCTGCTCTGGATTCACGCTGGTTTTCGTGAGCGAAGCTCCCGAAACAAGCAATAGCTACCGAAGCTATACGTCTTAAGTGTCACGCCAACCAACTATTCGACACTAAGCAATGCATTTGGCGATGCTAATTTCATGGTGAAATTTTTTACTCTCGCAAGCAGTCTCTTAACATTTCGGCGATAAAACGAAATCATTTTCATTTGTTGTGTTTGACATCGTCGTTTCAGGTAACGATTCTCCTCGCTCTCCATTGTAGAACTGAACGTCGGCAATCACTTTTGCCAGATGTTCTGTTCCTTTCAATTTCCTCAGCCTCGTTCTGAGCCTCTGGCGAGCGTGCAGACCAAGGCCTGCATGTCTGGGGTGAACATATCCCCGTTTTCGCAGTGCCCAGCCGCACCGTAGCGAAAGTCGATTCGATCCTGAGTGATCCCGACAGATCTAGTCCAAACCCTGCGCCTGCAGGTGCAGGGTTTGCTCCATGTCTTCCCGAGTGTCGTTGCGGATTTGCGCCCCTGAACTGGATGCTTCACGCAGAATAGTCGGGTGACATAGGGCACGTTGCGGGTCATTTCCGCGCAGCCTGCCGGACTGCCTGATCAGTTTCGACAGCAGACCAAGCATAGCCGCTAATTTGCCATTATTCTGTTCGCCGACTGCTCCAGGTCGGTAGCAGCCCTTGATGGTCGGCAGCTTTCGGCCGATTCTGTTGAAAAAGTCGGTTCGCCCAAACAGCCTGCACATTGACTGGTTAAAACGCCTTTTTTGCACACTGCTACGTGAAATCCGAGTCCGGAAGCCTCTGTCGAAAGTAAAGATTTCAATCTCGGACGCATACTTTTCTGCTGCGCAAACCATGGCCGACTTTTTCAATAGAATCGGCCCGGAACGGACGTTTATAGATACGAGCACTTAACCCAGTGCCAGCTGAGATGCTTGTTCGCAACCAGGTTGGGTTCGCTGATGGGTTACGCTGCCGTTGGTCGGCGCCTTGCGCAGCAGTGCGATAGAAAACTATAGGAATAAACTCTCGTGCCGATATCAGTGAGGCAGCA
>NZ_JBFUIC010000347.1:0-3978 GCF_056402075.1 Pseudomonas sp. P4_C3 | reverse complement strand
TCGGTTCGGTGAAAAGGACTTCGCAAGGCGCCTGCTCGACGATTTCCCCGGCCTTCATCACGCACACGCGCTGGGCGATGCTGCGTACCAGGTTGAGGTCATGGCTGATCAGCAGCAGCGACATGCCCAGTCGCTGTTGCAGGGATTTGAGCAGCAACAGGATCTTGCGCTGCACTGTCACATCCAGCGCAGTGGTCGGTTCGTCGGCGATCAGCAGTTCCGGTTCGCACGCCAGGGCCATGGCGATCATCACCCGCTGGCGCTGCCCGCCGGACAATTGATGGGGATAGGCCTTGAGGCGTTCCTCGGGTTTCTGGATGCCCACCAGGTGCAGCAATTCAAGAATCCGCTCTTGCGCCGCCTTGCCCGCCAGGCCTTTGTGCACCAGCAGCGTTTCGCCGATCTGCTTTTCGATGCTGTGCAGCGGGTTGAGGGAGGTCATCGGCTCCTGGAAGATCATCGCGATGCGATTGCCGCGCAGTTTTCGCAACTTGCCGGCATCGGCGCCCACCAGTTCCTGGCCGCGATAGCGGATGCTGCCCGTCGTCTCGGTATCGGTTTGTGGCAGCAGTTGCAGGATCGAGTGGGCCGTCACCGACTTGCCCGAGCCCGATTCACCCACCAGCGCCAGGCATTCGCCGGGGCGGATGTCCAGGCACAGATTGCGCACCACGGTCTGGCCGCTGAAGGCCACGCTGAGGTCACGGATTTCGATCAGGTTGGTCATATCAACATCCGCATCAAGAGCGGGGATCAAAAGCGTCGCGCAGCGCTTCGCCAATGAACACCAGTAAAGAAAGAATGAGCGCCAGGGTGAAGAACGCCGTCAGGCCCAACCACGGCGCTTGCAGGTTCTGCTTGCCCTGGCCGATCAGTTCGCCCAGGGAAGCGCTGCCCGCAGGCATGCCGAAGCCGAGGAAGTCCAGCGCCGTCAGGGTGGAAATCGCCCCGGTGAGAATGAACGGCAAGTAGCTCAAGGTCGCGTTCATGGCGTTGGGCAGAATGTGCCGCACGATGACTTTGCGGTCAGTCAGGCCCAGCGCGCGCGCGGCCTTGACGTACTCCAGGTTGCGCCCGCGCAGGAACTCGGCGCGCACCACGTCCACCAGGGCCAGCCATGAAAACAGCSCCATGATCCCCAGCAGCCACCAGAAATTCGGCTCGACGAAGCCCGACAGGATGATCAGCAGATACAGCACCGGCAACCCGGACCACACCTCCAGCAGGCGCTGGCCGAGCAAATCCACCCAGCCGCCGTAATAGCCTTGCAGGGCCCCGGCCGCGATGCCGATCAGGGCACTGACAAAGGTCAGCATCAAGGCAAACAGGATCGACACCCGGGCACCGAAGATCACCCGGGCCAGAACGTCCCGTGCCTGGTCGTCGGTGCCCAGCCAATTGACGCTGGAGGGCGGGCTGGGGGCGGGTTTATCCAGGTCATAGTTGGGCGTGTCGTCACTGAACGGAATCGGCGGAAACAGCAACCAGCCACCGTCCTTCTTGATCAACTTCTGCACGTAGTCGCTGCGGTAGTCGGCCTGGAACGGCAGATGCCCGCCGAACTCCAGTTCGGTGTGGCGCTTGAAGACCGGGAAGTACCACTGGCCTTGATAGCTGACCA
Source organism: Pseudomonas sp. P4_C3 (assembly GCF_056402075.1). Classification (NCBI taxonomy): domain Bacteria; kingdom Pseudomonadati; phylum Pseudomonadota; class Gammaproteobacteria; order Pseudomonadales; family Pseudomonadaceae; genus Pseudomonas; species Pseudomonas sp. P4_C3. The sequence continues at coordinate 2,357 of NZ_JBFUIC010000347.1, read as the reverse complement.
TCAGCGGTTTGTCGTTGGCGATCAGTTCGCCGCCCAGGGTCATCAGGAACAGGCCGACAAACAGCCAGAGCGACCACCAGCCCCGGCGGTTTCTCTTGAAGCGCTCGAAGCGCCGACGCGCCAGCGGTGAAAGCTTGAGCATCAGGCGTTCCTCGCGGCAAAGTCGATACGCGGGTCGACCAGGGTGTAGCAGAGGTCGCCGACCAGTTTTATCAAAAGGCCGAACAGGGTGAAGATGAACAGCGAACCGAACACCACCGGATAGTCCCGGGATACCGCCGCTTCGTAGCTCATGCGGCCCAGGCCGTCGAGGGAGAAGATCACTTCGATCAGCAGGGAGCCGGCAAAAAATACACTGATAAAGGCCTGGGGTATGCCCGACACCACCAGCAGCATGGCGTTGCGGAATACGTGTCCATACAGTACCCGCCGTTCACTCAAACCCTTGGCCCGGGCGGTGACCACGTACTGGCGGGTGATTTCATTGAGGAACGAGTTCTTGGTCAGGATGGTCAGCGTGGCGAAACCGCCGATCACCAGCGCGGTCACCGGCAACACCAGATGCCAGAAGTAGTCGGCCACTTTGCCTATGGTCGACAGCGATTCGAAGTTGTCCGAGACCAGCCCGCGAACCGGGAACCAGTTCAGCGAAGTGCCACCGGCAAAGACCACGATCAGGAACATCGCAAACAGGAACGCCGGCATGGCATAGCCGATGATGATCGCGGTACTGCTCCAGATGTCGAACTGGCTGCCATGGTGCACGGCCTTGCGGATGCCCAGGGGAATCGACACCAGATAGGTGATCAGCGTCGCCCAAAGCCCGAGGGAAATGGTCACGGGCATTTTTTCGAGGATCAGGTCGGTGACGGTGGCACCGCGGAAGAAGCTCTTGCCGAAGTCCAGGCGCGCGTAGCTGGTGAGCATCAGCCAGAGGCGTTCGTGTGCCGGTTTATCGAAGCCGTACTGTTTTTCAATGTCCTTGATCAGCTGCGGATCGAGCCCGCGACTGGCCCGGGACTTGCCACTCATGGCTTCGCCGGAACCGCCGCCGACTGCGGCGCCGCCAATGCCTTGCAGGTGTGCGATGGCCTGTTCGACCGGCCCGCCCGGCGCTGCCTGGACGATGACAAAGTTGACCAGGAGAATGATCACCAGCGTCGGAATGATCAGCAGCAGGCGCCGCAATATGTAAGCCCACATCAGTGCGGCCCTCCGGGTTTGCCACGGCTGATACGCTCGGCCGTCATCTGTTGGTTGGTCAATGGCGTGGTGCTCATCTCCCACCAGCTCTCGATGGCTTCGTCATTGCTCGCCTGCACGTTCGGGATGCCAAAGCGGTTCCACCACACCGTCGAGGTGCCCGGCGGGTAATAGTTGGGAATCCAGTAGTAATTCCATTGCAGCACCCGATCCAGGGCATGGGCGTAATGCAGCATGTCAGCCTGGGTATTGGCGCGGATCAGCCCGGTGATCAGCGTGTCCACCGCCGGGTTCTTCAACACCATGTAGTTGTTGGAACCAGGGTCGGTGGCTGCCGCCGARCCGAAATAATTGAGCAGTTCGTTTCCCGGAGAGGTGGTGACAGGGTAGCCGGTGACGATCATGTCGTAGTCGCGGTTCATCAGGCGATTGACGTACTGGGACGAGTCGATGCGGCGGATGTTCAGGTCGATGCCGATCTGTTTCAAGGTGCGCTTATAGGGCAGCAGCAGGCGGTCCATGCCGTTCTGACTGACCAGGAAGGTGAAGCTCAGCGGCTCGCCGTCGGCATTGACCAGTTGGTCGCCAACGGGTTTCCAGCCGGCCTGTTCGAGCAAGTCCAGGGCTTGCAGCTGCTTGTCGCGAATCACGCCGCTGCCATCGGTCTTCGGTGCTTCGAACACCTGGGTGAAGACTTCGTCGGGAATCTGCCCGCGCAGCGGTTCGAGAATCGCCAGCTCACCGGCATCCGGCAGTTGCCGGGCCGCGAGGTCGGTGTTGGAAAAGAAGCTCTGCTGGCGGATGTACATGTCACGCATCATCTGCCGGTTGCTCCACTCGAAGTCCCACAACATCACCAGCGCCTGGCGCACGCGACGGTCCTGGAACATGGGCTTTTGCAGATTGAACACAAAACCCTGGGCCGGCTGCGGTGCCTCGGTGGCGAGGTGGGCCTTTTGCAGGCGACCGTCGCTCAGGGCCGGGCTGTCGTAGCCGATGGAATAGCCGGTGGCGGAAAATTCCCGGTTGTAGTCAAAGGCGCCGCCGCGCAGGACCTGGCGCGCCACGTCGGTATCGCCGAAGTACTCGATGCTGAAGTGATCGAAGTTGTACAGGCCACGACTGACCGGCAGGTCCTTGCCCCACCAATCGGG
>NZ_JBFUIC010000346.1:0-3985 GCF_056402075.1 Pseudomonas sp. P4_C3 | reverse complement strand
ATGCTGATACAGCGCTGGATGACACCCTGCAATTTCAGAAGACGGCCCGTACACGGCGGTCTTTTCGTGGGTTTTTAGACACTCCTGTACCCGATCAGATCATCCAGGAGGTGTTGAAGGATGCCCAGTGCGCTCCCTCCAACTGCAACACCCAGCCGTGGGATGTTCATGTTGTCCGTGGCCAGAAATTGAAAGAGCTTTCGCAAATTCTCCACGCGAAAAATACTGCAGGCGAATTCACCCCAGACTTTTCGTTCGATATGGGGGCTTTTTACGGCCCCTATGGGGATCGCAAGAATGCACAGGGCAAAGCCTACTATGAGGCTATGAACGTTATGCGCGAAGACAAGGAGGGACGGCGGCGAGCGGCAGCCTTGAATTTGTCCTTTTTCAACGCCCCCCAGGCCGTTTTTTTATTCATGCCGGTGTTTGGTGACAATGTTCGAACTGCTGGCGACATTGGCATGTATGGCCAGACTTTCCTGCTGTCGCTTGCTGCCCGAGGGTTAGGCGGCATTCCGCAAACCTCGCTTGGTTTCTATGCAGCTACGATCCGAGAGGCGCTAGGTATTTCTGAAGAAATGAAAATGCTGTTTGGGATGTCATTCGGCTACCCGAACGAGAGCGCTCCAGGCAACCGCATGCATATGGATCGTGTGCCGGTTACCGACAGCGTTACCTTTCATTCTTGAAGAGTCGTATTTTCCTGAGTCAGGCGACATGCGTGCACACCTCAGATCTCCGGGGCTTCGCGACACGCTTGATTCATTCGCACACCCAGCCAAGCAGTAACTTGAATATTGTTTGTAGGTGAAGAGGTTATTGAAATGAAAATCGGAATTATCGGCGCCGGCAACATTGGGGCTACCCTTGCCCGTAAGCTCGCTGCGTGTGGCCATGAAGTCAAACTGGCAAACTCGAAGAGCCCTCAGACCATTCAGAACCTTGCTAGCGAAATCGGCGTACACGCCGTGACCAAGGAAGATGCTGTGTCCGAGGTAGACGTTGTGATCCTCTCGATCCCCTTCGCAAACTACCCTGATCTCAAGCAGACGTTGAGTAACGTTCCCGAGAAAACCGTCGTCATTGACACGTCCAATTACTACCCGGGACGTGACGGGGCGATCAAGGAAGTTGACGACGGCAAGCCCGAGAGCGTTTGGGTAAGCGAGCAGATTGGCCGCCCGGTCGTTAAGGCATGGAATGCCGTCCTCGCAGCTACCCTTGCCGATAAAGGCCAACCAGCCGGGTCTTCAACGCGTATAGCCCTACCTGTAGCTGGGGGGGACACCACCGCTGAGGCAATCGCGCAGGATCTTGTCGAGGATACGGGCTTTATCGCGCTTGCCGCTGGCAACCTTGAAGATTCGTGGCGTCAGCAACCAGGTACACCTGCTTACTGTACCGAGTTGACATTGCCGGAGCTGAAATTGGCGCTGTACGCGGCAGACAAGGCACGGGCGCCACAAAACCGCGACGCACTGATCGCCAGGTTCATGGCTCCCGGCAGTCAGTTTACACATGAGCAAATTGTTGCCACGAATCGTGCAATGACGSCCTGATCACGCAGTTTTAGCAATCGCTCAATCTCAGCGCCAGCTACCCCTCAATAGATATAACTGAAGTGGATGCCGTCAAACGCGATTCAGTCATGCATGGATTCCGCTTCATCCAGGTGATCGATGTGCTTGAAGCGCTCAACCAGAAAGTCGATCAGGCTGCGCACTCGCGCCGACAGGTGTAACTGTTGCGGGTAAACCGCGAAAACATCGGCGCGGGTTGGTGTCTGGTCTTCCAGCACTAATCGCAAGCGGCCACTGCGCACATAGCGGGCGATATCCCATTCTGCTCGCAGCAGAATTCCGTGGCCTTCCAACGCCCAATTCAGGGCCACCTCACCGTCATTGCAGCCCAATGCACCACGGACTTTGATGTTTTGTGTACGCCCACCGTGAGTAAAACTCCACACCCCGTAAGGCGTTTCGTTTTGCCGCAGAAAGATGCAGTTGTGTAGCTGTAAATCCGTGAGGCGTTGCGGCACGCCGTGTTTTTCCAGGTAGAGCGGTGAGGCGCATAACAGGCGACGGTTAGAGGCGATCTTGCGCGCGTGGAATGCCGCGTCGGGCAGGGTGCCGAAACGGATTCCCAGATCGAAACCGTGGGTCGCCAGATCCAGCGGGTGATCGCTGATTTCCAGCTGTATTTCCACCTCCGGGTACTGCGCGAAGAACGCGCCGAGGGCCGGGCCGATGTAACGACGGCCAAAGCCCAGCGACGCGTTGACCCGGATCAGACCTTTAGGTGTAGCCCGACTGCTGTTGATCAACTGCTCGACCTCATCGATCTGCGTCAGGATCCGGGCGGCATGGGAAAAAAGCAGTTCACCTTCTGAGGTCAGACTCATTGAGCGCGTGGTGCGATTCACCAGGCGGATGCCCAATCGAGCCTCCAGCGCGGTGAGACGCTTGCTCACCGCCGGTGGCGTGATGCCCAGCTCTCGCGCGGTCGCGGCGAGGCTGCCTTTGTTGGCCAGAAGGTAAAAAAATGACAAATCCAAGGTTGGGTTCATTCGTAACTCAAAGTTATTTATGTAGTGATTTTGAGTAACTCACACCTATTTGTTCACTACATATACTCCGCTCACACCCTGATTGAACAGCCCGTTCGACAGGCAAAACAAGAACGTTACGAGAGTGGAGTTGACCATGAGCGCATACAAAATTGCAGCGGTACCAGGTGATGGCATCGGTGTTGAAGTGATCGCCGCTGGCGTCGAGGTGCTGCAAGCCCTGTCGAAAAAATCTGGCTTCGACCTGGACTTCAAACATTTCGACTGGAACTCGGATAACTACCTGAAAAACGGTTACTACATTCCTGAAGGGGGTCTGGAAGAACTGAAAACCTTCGACGCGATTTTTTTTGGTGCCGTGGGAGCACTCAACGTACCGGATCACATTTCCCTGTGGGGCTTGCGCCTGCCGATCTGCCAGGGCTTCGATCAGTATGCCAACGTGCGTCCGGCTCGCGTGCTGCCTGGGGTGAAAAGCCCGCTGCTCAATGGTGACCAGATCGACTGGGTGGTGGTGCGGGAAAACTCCGAAGGTGAGTACTCCGGCAACGGCGGTCGTGTGCACCGGGGACTGCCGGAAGAGGTTGCCACTGAAGTGTCGGTATTCACCCGTGCCGGGGTGGAACGTATTCACCGCTTTGCCTTCGAACTGGCGCAAAGCCGCCCACGCAAACACCTGACCATGGTCACCAAGTCCAACGCCCAACGTCATGGCATGGTGTTGTGGGACGAAATTTTCTACGAAGTGGCCAAGGATTTCCCGGACGTCAAAATTGACAAGGAACTGGTCGACGCGATGACTACGCGCATGGTGCTCAAACCCTCCACGCTGGATGTGATCGTCGCCACCAACCTGCACGCTGACATTCTGTCCGATCTGGCAGCCGCGTTATCCGGCAGCCTGGGCATCGCACCGACCGCCAACCTGAACCCGTCGCGCAAATTCCCCTCGATGTTCGAACCGATCCACGGCTCGGCTTTCGACATCACCGGCAAAGGTGTGGCCAACCCGATTGCTACGTTCTGGACGGCGGCGATGATGCTCGAACACCTGGGCGAAGACGCTGCGGCGAAACAGCTGATGTCAGCCATCGAAGCGGTGACCGAAAGCGGTGTGCATACCCCTGATTTGGGTGGTACAGCCACCACCCGCCAGATCACGGATGCGGTCATCGCATTGATCAACCGCTGATATTTTCCAGCGATTCAAAGTAGTACTGCGGCACAACCCCAAGGGGCAGATCGCTGGATCTGACTCCTTGGCATTTCCTGACAACAATAAAAAATCAGGGCCCTGTCATGAAAAGAATATTCGGCAAACTCTATGTGCAAGTGCTGATCGCCGTGATCATCGGCGCCATCGTCGGCGTGGTCGTTCCCGAAACCGGCGCTGCGCTCAAACCCTTGGGCGATGCC
>NZ_JBFUIC010000345.1:0-4002 GCF_056402075.1 Pseudomonas sp. P4_C3 | reverse complement strand
GCTGGGTGTCGATGTGGCTGCCGGTCATCACCGGCGGCAGGTCGGGGTTGCGCCCGGGACGGCGAGCGAAGATGTTGCCGACGGCGTCGATGCTGACGGTGCAGCCGGCATCGATACACCATTTGACGAAAATGTCCCGGGCCTGGCGGTCGAGATCGGTCAGGGCCAGGCGACACACGCCGCCCTTGACCGTGGCGCCGAGCCTGGCCAGCTCCATGAGCGATTGCCACAGGCGGTCGCGGTTGATGTGCTGATGGTTGGACTGCAGAACGTCGACGACAGCGTTCATGATGATCTCCTCAGGCTGTTCTTATGGATTTTTCAGGTGTTTCGTCGGTGGATTCAAAGCCCTCATCGCGAGCAAGCTCGCTCCCACATTGGATCTCCAGCGTTTACAAATCCCCTGTGGGAGCGAGCTTGCTCGCGATGGGGCCAGTCGTCACACCGGAGATTTCGCTACCGACGGATCGACTCGCATCACACTCAACCCATAATAAATAATCCCACCCAGCGCCGAGCCGGTAAACCAGCCATAGCTGTAGAACCAGCTGAACGCATCGCTGCCCAGGGACAGCAGCGTCAACACCACCGGCACGCCAAAGGCCAGGAAACCGCACCAGTTCCACGCCGGATACACGTCATCGCGGTACAGGCCGGCAAGGTCGAGTTGCTGTTTCTTGATCAGGAAATAGTCCACCACCATGATCCCGGCAATCGGCCCCAGCAGGCTGGAATAGCCAAGCAACCAGTTGGAATAGACGGTTTCGAGGCTGACGTCCGAGACAATCAGGCCCAGTTTTTTCAGCAGCTCATGGGCCATCAATGCCAACCCGACAAACCCGGTGAGCAACACCGCTTTGGTGCGGTTGATGGCCTTGGGCGCGATGTTCTGGAAGTCATTGGTCGGCGACACGATGTTGGCCGCTGTATTGGTCGACAGCGTGGCGATGATGATCAGCGCCATCGCCAGTGCGACCCACACCGGGCTCTGGATATGGCCGATCAGGGTCACCGGATCGGACACCGTCACCCCCACCAGCTTCACCGAGGCCGCGGTCATCACCACGCCGAGGGAGGCAAACAGGAACATGGTCAGCGGCAAACCGATGATCTGCCCGACGATCTGGTCCTTCTGGCTTTTTGCGTAGCGACTGAAGTCCGGAATGTTCAGTGACAGCGTGGCCCAGAAGCCGACCATCGCCGTCAGCCCGGCGGCGAAGTAGCTGGCCACGCCGGCACCTTCGGGGCGCTTGGCCGGAATCGCCAGCAATTCGCTCATCGACACGTTGGGCATGGCCCAGACCAGCAGGCCTGCGCCCACCAGCACCAGCAGCGGCGCCGACAGGGTTTCCAGCCATTTGATCGACTCGGCGCCGCGAATCACCACCCACAGGTTCAGCGCCCAGAACACCATGAAGCCGATGACCTCGCCGGTGCCGCCCAGGGATTTCCAGCCCTCGAACACCGAGCCGAGGAACAGGTGAATCGCCAGCCCGCCGAACATGGTCTGGATGCCGAACCAGCCACACGCCACCAGGGCCCGGATCAGGCACGGAATGTTGGAACCGAGCACGCCGAAGGACGAGCGCAGCAACACCGGAAAGGGAATGCCGTACTTGGTGCCGGGAAAGGCGTTAAGCGTCAGGGGAATCAATACGATGATATTGGCGAACAGAATCGCCAGCAGCGCTTCGCCGACGGTCAGGCCAAAATACGCGGTCAGCACACCGCCGAGGGTGTAGGTCGGCACGCAGATCGCCATGCCCACCCACAGCGCGGTGATGTGCCATTTGTTCCAGGTGCGTTCGCGCACCTTGGTGGGTGCAATGTCGTGGTTGTAACGGGGACTGTCGAGGACATCGCTGCCGGCTTCGAGCTCGAACAAGCCGTCGCGCTCGGTCACTTGCGATCTGATCTGTTGCATGGCCGCTCCACTGTTCTTTTGATTATTGTTGCTCATCAGGGGCTGGCGGCATCAATAAACGTGCCGTGTACCCCGATTACGCATCGGGCAGTTCCATAAACACATTGCAACCAACTGATGTTTATCAGTTTTATTCGCTGACTCGACTATTTGTCAGGCCACTCAGGCCAAATGCCAGGCAAGTTGTCCGGACAGTCAGGACTCAAACTGGTGCGTTGATCTTTTTTTCAATGGCTGCGCATCAACCATAGACCATACTCAAACAGCTGATTTCACATAGGAAATCTTGACTATTTTTCGATCCTGTCAAGTGCGTCAAAATGGTGAGTGGTCTCACCATTTTGGTGATTCTTGTATTTAATCGTTAAATATCAATTAGTTAATAACAGCATAAGCTTATAAAAAATATTCTTGCCGATTCTGATAAGTGCAGCTAGCGTTTAATCCTGACAGCGTTGACAGGTTTAGTTCTGTGCGGGCTGTTTTGAATAAAACATCTAGAACCGGCATAAGTCGGTCATTGCCTGCGAGGAACTCGGAATGTCTCTGTTGATCCGTGGCGCCACCGTTATTACCCATGATGAAAGTTATCGCGCCGATGTGTATTGCGCAGACGGCGTGATCAAGGCCATCGGCGAAAATCTCGATATACCTGCAGGCGCCGAAGTGCTCGACGGCAGCGGCCAGTACCTGATGCCCGGCGGCATCGACCCGCACACCCACATGCAACTGCCTTTCATGGGCACTGTGGCCAGCGAGGACTTTTACAGTGGCACGGCGGCGGGACTGGCTGGCGGCACCACATCGATCATCGACTTCGTGATTCCCAATCCGCAGCAATCCTTGCTCGAAGCCTTCCATCAGTGGCGCGGCTGGGCCGAGAAGTCGGCGTCGGACTACGGCTTTCACGTCGCCATTACCTGGTGGAGCGAGCAGGTCCGCGAGGAAATGGCCGAGTTGGTCAGCCAGCACGGCGTCAACAGCTTCAAGCATTTCATGGCCTACAAGAACGCGATCATGGCCGCCGATGACACCCTGGTGGCGAGTTTCGAACGCTGCCTGGAACTGGGCGCGGTGCCGACCGTTCACGCGGAAAACGGTGAACTGGTGTATCACCTGCAACGCAAACTGATGGCCCAGGGCATCACCGGGCCGGAAGCGCATCCCCTGTCGCGCCCTTCCCAGGTTGAAGGCGAAGCCGCGAGCCGGGCGATCCGCATCGCCGAAACCCTGGGCACGCCGCTGTACCTGGTCCACGTCTCGACCAAGGAAGCGCTGGACGAAATCACCTACGCTCGGGGCAAAGGGCAACCGGTCTACGGCGAAGTACTAGCCGGGCACCTGCTGCTGGACGACAGTGTCTACCGCGATCCGGACTGGCAAACCGCCGCCGGTTACGTGATGAGCCCGCCGTTCCGCCCTCGCGGCCATCAAGAGGCGCTCTGGCATGGCCTGCAATCGGGCAACCTGCACACCACCGCCACCGACCACTGCTGCTTCTGCGCCGAGCAAAAAGCCGCCGGCCGCGACGACTTCAGCAAGATCCCCAACGGCACCGCCGGCATCGAAGACCGCATGGCGGTGTTGTGGGATGAAGGCGTGAACAGCGGACGCTTTTCGATGCAGCAATTCGTCGCGCTGACGTCCACCAACACGGCGAAGATCTTCAACCTCTACCCACGCAAAGGCGCGATCCGCGTCGGTGCCGATGCCGACCTGGTGCTGTGGGACCCGCAAGGCACCCGGACCATTTCCGCCACGACCCACCATCAGCAGGTGGACTTCAACATCTTCGAAGGCAAGACCGTGCGCGGCGTGCCCAGCCACACCATCAGCCAGGGCCGCGTGGTCTGGGCCGACGGCGACCTGCGGGCCGAACGCGGGGCCGGGCGCTACATCGAACGGCCGGCGTACCCGGCGGTGTTTGATTTGCTGAGCAAGCGGGCTGAGTTGAATCAGCCGGTTGCTGTGAAACGCTGAGAGCGGCCTGCGGCCTATCGCGAGCAAGCTCGCTCCCACAGGTTTTGTGAACACCCGAGATCCCTGTGGGAGCGAGCTTGCTCGCGATGACGTCAGCC
>NZ_JBFUIC010000344.1:0-4010 GCF_056402075.1 Pseudomonas sp. P4_C3 | reverse complement strand
CACGACCGCGGTCAGTTTCACCTGGTCGGGCACCGTGCGAGCGATGACAGCTTGATCTATACCAATGCGGTGTTGATCGATCAGCTGCTTGATTAACGGCTACGTGATTCTCGGCACCGGACTTTCTCATGCTGATTGTCTGCGCCAAGTGCCTTGGGAGGTGCCGAACTGGCGTTTGAGTGCGCGAGTGTGGAGCCACCACGTGCATACGCCAGAGAGTCAGATATTGCATCGACTGGTGAGTCGTAACTCAGGCTGCAACCATTAATTCCATCGGTTATGTGGTGAGGAGCATTCGTTCTATCGGGCTCGGTACAGGTAGCTAATCTTCTGGGGTTGAGGGTGGAACCTTCAGAAAGGCGAAAGCATATGGACGCAAATCTGATCGAAACCGACTACCTGATCATCGGTGCTGGCGCGACGGCCATGGCTTTCGTCGATACGCTACTCAAGGAAACGAATGCACGCATCATAATGGTGGATCGACACGACCGACCTGGCGGGCACTGGAATGATGCCTACCCGTTCGTCCGATTGCACCAGCCCTCGGCCTTCTATGGCGTCAACTCACGGGAATTGGGCAGCGGAACGAAAGACCGGGCGGAACTCAACGAGGGCCTATATGAGCTAGCCTCCGGCGCCGAGGTGGCGAGCTACTTCGACCAGGTGATGAATCAGCAGTTTCTGCCATCAGGTCAAGTCCGTTACTTCCCCATGTGCAACTACACCGGCGACCGCATTGACGACCACCGGTTTACCTCGCTGGTCAGCGGCGTAAACCACCAGGTCCAGGTGCACAAAAAGGTGGTAGACGCCACCCATGCCCAGACCGCAGTTCCCTCGACCCACCCGCCCAGGTACCGGGTGGACCCCGGCGTGCAATGCGTGCCACTGAACGACCTGCCGAAGATCCGGCACCCTCACTCTGGCTACGTAGTGGTCGGATCGGGCAAGACCGGGATCGACGCTTGCCTGTGGTGTCTGCAAAACGGTGTTGCACCCGCAAAAATCTGCTGGATCATGCCGAACGATCCGTGGTTGATCGACCGGGCCAACCTGCAACCCGGCCCCGACAGCTTCGAACGAACAATCGGCGGCCTCATGGCGCAATTCGAGGCCATCGCAGCCGCAGACTCGATCCCGGACCTGTTCGCAAGACTTGAGGCCGCGGGCCAACTCCTGCGCCTGGACAAGTCCGTCGAACCCACTGCTTACCGCTGCGCCACCGTCACACAGGCGGAATTACGCGAGCTTCGACGCATCGGCAACATTGTGCGCCTGGGCAGGGTGCGAGCTATCGAGCCAACGCGCATCGTGCTCGACCGGGGCAGCATCGCCACGAGCCCAGGTACTCTGCACATTGATTGCAGCGCCAGTGCCATCCCGTCACTGCCTGAAATGAAGGTGTTCGACGGCGGCAAGATTAACCTGTTGATGGTAAGCAGTTGCCAACCCGTGTTCAGCGCGGCCTTGATCGCTTATGTGGAAAGCCACCTGACCGATCGAGCGCAAATGAACGCGCTTTGCACGATGGTCCCCCCGCCTCACGTCCCCACGGACTGGATCAGAATGTGGGCGGTCTACCTGGGTAACCAACTACGCTGGGGAGAGCATGAAGGCCTGTCGCGCTGGATCAGGCAGTCGCGCTTATTCTTTCTGACTGCGGTGCTCAGGGGACTGCAAGAAACCGACACCGGGAAAGTGGCACAACTGTATCGGCTCTCTGTCAACAGGCAGAAGGCTCAGGCGAATCTGCCGCGGTTGCTGGAGTCCATCGCTTGAATGGCAGGAAGCGCACATGAACGAGCCACACCTCGAAATGCTCGACATCAATGGCATCCGCATGCGGGTAGCAACGCAAGGTTGCGGCCCGTTGGTCTTGCTATGCCACGGCTTCCCGGAGCTGTGGTACTCCTGGCGCAATCAGCTTGCTGCGCTGGCGGCCGCCGGCTATAGAGCGGTCGCGCCCGACATGCGTGGCTATGGCGGCACCGATGCGCCGGCCGAACCCGACGCCTACACCACACTCCACCTGGTAGGCGACATGGTGGAGTTGGTCCACGCACTCGGCGAACAACAAGCCGTGATCGTCGGTCATGACTGGGGCGCGCTGGTGGCATGGAGCGCAGCAATGATGCGACCCGATCTGTTCCGCGCAGTGGTCGGCATGAGCGTTCCCTTCTCGCCACCGGGTCGCGTGGAGCTCCTGAGCGCGCTTGCCTCGCTGGGTATCAGCGACTTTTATATCCAGTACTTCCAGACGCCGGGTGTGGCCGAGGCCGAGCTGGAAAGAGATGTCGAGTCGTCGATCCGGCGCATCTACTTCAGTGGCTCGGGTGACGGGCCCGATTGGCCGGTGTTTGGCCGGTTGCAGCCGGGACAAGGCTTGCTGGGGGGGATGATCGAGCCCGAAACCCTGCCAGCCTGGCTAAGCCTCGAGGATATCGCCTACTACACCGGCGAATTCACCCGCAGCGGATTTCGCGGCGGCTTGAACTGGTACCGCAACATGACGCGCTCATGGGCACTGCTGGCACCCTGGCGCGATTGCATTATCCGGCAGCCGTCGATGTTCATTGCCGGGAGCCGCGACGACGTGCTGAAGTTTCCGGGTTCCCCACGGCAGATCGAAGCCTTCGCGCAGACACTGCCGGAACTGCGCGGGTGTCATATCCTCGAAGGTGCCGGCCACTGGATACAGCGAGAGCGCGCGACAGAGGTCAATGAGCTGCTACTGGGTTTCCTGAAACAACTCTGAGGACGTATCACCAGCATTTAATACATATTCTCTTTTGTATTTTCTAATACTGCCGTTTCAAATCGTCGAGGGTTCAATCAATCGGGGGGCTGCTCCAACAGGTCAAGCAACCGAGGCTCAATCGAAGTCGCCGTTACCTCGAGCAGCGTCAGCGTGACAGGCAGCTTGAAGCGTCGTCGCCCCGCGCTGCCTGGATTGACAAACAATCGCTCTCCACGCCATTCCATGCGTGGCTTGTGGGAGTGGCCGGTGATCACCAGCTTTATGCCTGGGTCCAGATCGACCGGAACATCGGCAATGTCATGCACCAACAGCGTCTGCCAACCGTTGAGGTCCAATCGCAGAAAATCAGGGAGATTTCCTGCCCATGCCTGGTTTTGATCATTGTTCCCGCGCACGACGTGCAGCGCAGCGATAGACGCCAGTCGGTCAAGAATTTCCGGGCTACCGATGTCGCCGGCATGAATGATCTGCTCGCACCCCGCCAGGGCGGCAAGCGCTTCGGGACGGAGCAAGCCGTGGGTATCGGAAATCACGCCAACTTTCATGCAAGCTCCAGAACGATATGGGCAATGGCCTGAATAATATGTGGACCCCAGGGAATCGAACGGTACCCAAAGCGGTCCAACACGTGCGCAAGCTGCCCGAATGATCGCCTGCCGACCGCCATTGCCTCTGGGAGAACCAATTGTCACCTGCCTTTATGCGTCAACTTGTCCGCTTGGCGATACCGCTTTTCTGCATTGCTACTTCGTCCTCTGCTTTTGCCTGCCCGCAAGGACAGTACCAGGTTTGCGTGGTCGCCTGTTTTTGTGCTCCAGGCTCCAAAGGGGACGTTGGGGAGATCTTCGATAACATGAACCAGATGGCGGCCGCCGGTTTACAGAGCTGGATCGTGCAATCGCGCAATACCCTGGCAACGGGTGATATCCAGACAGTCCCGCTGAATATCCGGGCCCAGCTCGAACCCTACTATGACATTCGAGTGCTCGATTCGGCTCGCTACAAGGTTGGCGACGATGCGCAACTGAACGCCGCAAACACCATACTGCAGAATCCCGATGTAAATGCAGTCACCCTTGTCGACATCATCGTTTTTCGCAGTCCCGATGATGCACTGAACAATGTCGCGCTGTGGGCGCACGAACTGAAGCACGTGCAGCAGTACCAGCAATGGGGCGTCAGCGAGTTTGCCACTCGCTATACCCGTGATTACTCAGCCGTCGAAACGCCTGCCTACGAGATCCAGACC
>NZ_JBFUIC010000343.1:0-4036 GCF_056402075.1 Pseudomonas sp. P4_C3 | reverse complement strand
GCTGTCGCAGAATCCTACACGGTAGACGGAAAAGCCCTGATTCACATTGTTTCAGATAGAGGTTGGGGAGCCAGATAGGCCGCCATCGCGAGCAAGCTCGCTCCCACAGTGTTTTGGGTTGAACACAAGATTGTGTACACCTTCATACCCTGTGGGAGCGAGCTTGCTCGCGATGGCGGCCTATCTGGCTCCCCAACCTCTATCTGAAACAATGTGAATCAGGGCTTTTCCGTCTACCGTGTAGGATTCTGCGACAGCTTGGCGTTTGGTGATCCGGGAGCTGGCACGTATGATGCTTCACAAACTTCCGCAGATTAGAAGCCTATGTCCCTGATAGTTCTACTGCTTCTGCCTTTCATAGGCAGCTGTTTGGCGGCCGTGTTGCCGCACAATGCCCGTAACGCCGAATCTCTGCTAGCCGGCCTGATCGCCCTGATCGGCACCCTTCAGGTCGCATTCCTGTACCCGCAGATCGCCCATGGCGGCGTCATTCGCGAAGAGTTTTCATGGCTGCCCAGCCTGGGCCTGAACTTCGTCCTGCGCATGGACGGTTTCGCCTGGCTGTTCTCCATGCTGGTGCTGGGCATCGGCACCCTGGTTTCGCTGTACGCCCGCTACTACATGTCGCCGAACGATCCGGTGCCGCGTTTCTTCGCGTTTTTCCTGGCCTTCATGGGCGCCATGCTCGGGCTGGTGATCTCCGGCAACCTGATCCAGATCGTGTTTTTCTGGGAGCTGACCAGCCTCTTCTCGTTCCTGTTGATTGGCTACTGGCACCATCGCGCCGATGCCCGGCGCGGCGCCTACATGGCGCTGATGGTGACCGGTGCGGGCGGTTTGTGCCTGCTGGCGGGGGCCATGCTGCTCGGCCATGTGGTCGGCAGCTATGACCTGGACAAGGTCCTGGTCGCCGGCGACCTGATTCGCGCCCATGGCCTCTACCCGATTCTATTGCCCCTGATCCTGATCGGTGCCTTGAGCAAAAGTGCGCAATTTCCCTTTCATTTCTGGTTGCCCCACGCCATGGCCGCGCCGACGCCCGTGTCGGCGTATCTGCACTCGGCGACCATGGTCAAGGCCGGGGTCTTCCTGCTCGCGCGGCTATGGCCTTCGCTTTCGGGCAGTGAAGAATGGTTCTACATCGTCAGCGGCGCCGGCGCCTGCACCCTGTTGCTCGGGGCGTACTGCGCAATGTTCCAGAACGACCTCAAGGGCTTGCTGGCCTACTCGACCATCAGCCACCTCGGCCTGATTACCCTGTTGCTCGGCCTGAACAGTCCGCTGGCCGCCGTCGCCGCGGTGTTCCATATCCTCAACCACGCGACCTTCAAGGCCTCGCTGTTCATGGCCGCCGGCATTATCGACCACGAAAGCGGCACCCGCGACATCCGCAAACTCAGTGGCCTGTACAAGCTGATGCCGTTCACCGCCACCCTGGCCATGGTCGCCAGCGCCTCGATGGCCGGCGTACCGTTGCTCAACGGCTTCCTGTCCAAGGAAATGTTCTTCGCCGAAACCGTGTTCATCAATGCCACCCGCTGGGTCGAACTCAGCTTGCCGATCGTGGCAACCATTGCCGGTACCTTCAGCGTGGCATACTCCCTGCGTTTCACCGTGGATGTGTTCTTCGGTCCGCCCGCGACCGACTTGCCCCACACGCCCCACGAGCCACCGCGCTGGATGCGCGCGCCGGTCGAGTTGCTGGTGTTCACTTGTTTGCTGGTGGGGATCTTCCCGGCCCAGGTGGTCGGCCCGCTGCTCGCGGCGGCGGCGCAACCGGTGGTCGGCGGCACGCTGCCCGAGTACAGCCTGGCGATCTGGCATGGCCTGAACGCGCCGATGATCATGAGCCTGATCGCATTGTCCTGCGGCACCGTGCTCTATCTGCTGCTGCGCAATCAATTCAAGCGCGGACGCTTCAACCGTCCGCCGGTCATTGGTCGCCTGGACGGCAAGCACCTGTTCGAATACGCGCTGGTCGCGATCATGCGCCTGGCCCGTCGCCTGGAGCCGCGGATTGGCACCCGGCGCCTGCAAATGCAGTTGTTCCTGGTGGTGTTCGCCGCCGTGCTGGCCGGGTTGATCCCCATGCTGCACAGCAGCCTGCACTGGGGCGACCGGCCGAAAATCCCCGGGTCGATCGTCTTCGTCACCTTGTGGTTGCTGGCCATCGCCTGCGCCCTGGGCGCGGCCTATCAAGCCAAGTATCACCGGCTCGCGGCCCTGACCATGGTCAGCGTCTGCGGCCTGATGACCTGCGTCACTTTCGTCTGGTTTTCGGCGCCGGACCTGGCCCTGACCCAACTGGCGGTCGAAGTGGTGACCACGGTGCTGATCCTGCTGGGCCTGCGCTGGTTGCCACGACGGATCGAGGAAGTCTCGCCGTTGCCCGGCAGTCTGCGCCGGGCGCGGGTACGGCGGATCCGCGACTTGCTGCTGTCGACCGCGGTCGGTGTCGGCATGGCGTTGCTGGCCTACGCCATGCTGACGCGCCAGACCCCCAACGATATTTCCTCGTTCTACCTCAGCCGCGCCTTGCCCGAAGGCGGCGGCAGCAACGTGGTCAACGTGATGCTGGTGGACTTCCGTGGTTTCGACACCCTCGGTGAAATCACCGTGCTGGTGGCCGTGGCCCTGACCGTGTTCGCCCTGCTGCGCCGCTTCCGCCCACCGAAAGAAAGCCTGCAACTGCCGGCCCAGCAACGCTTGCTCGCACCGGACGTGGTCACCGACCTGGTCAACCCGCGTCATGCCAGCGACACCGCACTCGGCTTCATGATGGTGCCGGCGGTGCTGGTGCGCCTGCTGTTGCCGGTGGCGCTGGTGGTGTCGTTCTACCTGTTCATGCGCGGGCACAATCAACCGGGCGGCGGCTTTGTTGCGGGGCTGGTGATGTCGGTGGCGTTCATCCTGCAATACATGGTCGCCGGCACGCAGTGGGTCGAGGCGCAAATGAGCCTGCGGCCACTGCGCTGGATGGGCACCGGACTGCTGTTTGCCACGGCCACCGGGCTGGGTGCGATGCTGGTCGGCTATCCGTTCCTGACCACCCACACCTGGCATTTCTCGTTGCCGCTGCTGGGTGACATTCACCTGGCCAGCGCGTTGTTCTTCGACATCGGCGTATACGGCGTGGTGGTCGGTTCGACCCTGTTGATCCTCACAGCCCTCGCCCACCAATCGGTGCGGGGTCACAAAACCGCTGCCCAGCCTAAATCCGTTGCCATGAAGGAGGTCGTCTGATGGAAGAAGTCATCGCAATCGCCATCGGCGTACTGGCCGCGTCCGGCGTCTGGCTGATCCTGCGCCCACGGACGTTCCAGGTGGTCATGGGCCTGTGCCTGCTGTCCTACGGCGTCAATCTGTTCATTTTCAGCATGGGCAGCCTGTTCATCGGCAAGGAACCGATCATCAAGGACGGCGTACCGCAGGACTTGCTGCATTACACCGATCCGTTGCCGCAAGCACTGGTGCTGACGGCGATCGTCATCAGCTTTGCCATGACCGCACTGTTTCTGGTGGTGCTGCTGGCCTCCCGGGGCCTGACCGGCACCGACCATGTGGATGGCCGGGAGCCCAGGGAATGATGGCGATGACCCACCTGATCGTCGCACCCATTCTGCTGCCGCTGCTGACCGCCGCGATCATGCTGATGCTCGGCGAGAAGCACCGGCCGCTCAAGGCGAAGATCAATCTGTTCTCCAGCCTGCTCGGCCTGGGCATTGCCGTGGCGTTGTGGCAATGGACACAAACCACCGGCGTGCCCGGCTCCATCGGTGTGTACCTGCCGGGCAACTGGCAAGTGCCGTTCGGCCTGGTGTTGGTGGTCGATCGCCTGTCGGCACTGATGCTGGTGCTGACCGGCATCATAGGCGTCTGTGCCCTGCTGTTTGCCATGGCCCGCTGGGACGGCGCCGGTTCGAGTTTTCACGCGCTGTTCCAGATCCAGATGATGGGCCTTTACGGCGCGTTCCTCACCGCTGACCTGTTCAACCTGTTCGTATTCTTCGAAGTGTTGTTGGCGGCGTCCTACGGG
>NZ_JBFUIC010000342.1:0-4053 GCF_056402075.1 Pseudomonas sp. P4_C3 | reverse complement strand
GAACAGTAGTGAGTGGATTCGAGACGTCATAGCCTTCAACCTTATTGTTAGAAGATCAGTTTGCCTGCCACGCTTAGCGGCAGGCATTGATGTCAATTAGCGGTTTTTCCAGGCATCCGAAGCTGGGGCCTTGCCCTTTTCATAGGGACGAAACAGGGTCATGTATAGGACACCGACAAGGATGACGATGGCACCGACAAGTGCGATGCCGTAGTTCACATACCAAGGCGCATCCGGGGTACGCGGCCAGGACATATTGATGATCGCGAACATGCCGTAGCAAAGGGCAGCGATGTTCACTATCCAACCCCAACGCCCCATGGTGAACTGGCCCTTGGGTTTCCACCCACGGATACGGGCGTACAGCGCACCGCCAACAATCATCTGGAACGCCAGGTAAATACCGATGGCGGCAAAGCTCACTACCAGCGCAATAGCGTTCTGAAGGTAGAAGCCTACGCACACAATGATCGCGGGCAGCACGCCACACACCACCAGGGCTGCAGTCGGGACGTGTGTCGTAGGCGAGAGTTTTTTCAGCACATTACTGCCCATGAGCATTTCGTCTCGAGCATAGGCATAGAGCAGACGACTGGCGGATGCCTGCAAACTCAGCACGCAGGAAACGAACGAAACCGTAATGACCGCCATGACTACCCGAGAGCCCACAGGACCGAACGCGCTGCCGAATATGGTCGACATCGGGTCTTTGTCTTGCCCGGAAATGACCGCAGCCATATCTGGAACTGCAAGGATCAACGCCAGGGCCGCAAAGATCGAGGCGGCGCCGCCGATCCAGATAGTCATCCGCATCGCCTTTGGAACTTGGCGGCTAGGATTTGGGGTTTCCTCGGCAACATCGCCGCAAGCTTCAAAGCCGTAGTAGAGAAACATCCCTGCCAATGAGGCCGTGAGAAACGCAGGCCAATAGGCCCCATCAATGGAAATATCAAAAGTATTGAACAATACGCTCAAAGGCTGGTGGCGCTCGAAGATCAGCAGGTATCCACCGATCAACAAAGCCCCGACTAGTTCGCAGAGAAAACCAAACATCGCCACCCGCGCCAATAGCTTGGTACCACTGAGATTCAAGACCGTCGCCGTCGCCGTCAAAAATAGCGCGACCAACGTGTTAGTTACCGGTGATGACTCGAAACCTAGAAGGTTTGCGATATAGGGGCCAGCCCCCAGCGCGACGGCGGCAATGGTGACACACAGAGAGATGGCATAAATCCACCCGACCATCCATGCCCACTTCTTGCCAACCAGACGACGGGCCCAAGGATAGACGCCGCCGGAAATCGGGTATTGAGATACCACTTCGCAAAAAATCAGACACACCAACATCTGGCCGAACCCCACCAGCAGGTAGGACCAGAACATTGGTGGCCCGCCGGCGGCCAAGCACAGGCCGAACAAGGTGTAGACCCCTACCACCGGGGACAGATAGGTGAATCCAAGGGCAAAGTTCTGCCACAGGCTCATACTACGTTCGAAATTTGAGGTGTACCCAAGGGCGCGGAGTTGCTCCGCGTCTTGATCTACAGCTACCTTGGCGCTAATTGAGCTGTTCATTGCAACATCCTTCAAAAAGGAATTTGTTTTAATAGGCGTTGATCGGACAGTGCCATCCCATCCGTTGCGCGATTAACCAGAGTTGACTCAGAGTTGTATCCAGGTGGCCTTGATCTCCGTGTACTTATCAAAGGCATGCAGAGATTTGTCACGACCATTACCGGACTGTTTAAAGCCGCCGAACGGCGCCATCATGTCACCGCCGTCATAGAGGTTGACCCAAACACTGCCGGCACGAAGTGCGCGGGCCATGTTGTGGGCTCGAGACAGGTCAGACGTCCAGACAGCTGCGGCCAGACCGTAAGGGGTGTCATTGGCGATGCGTACCGCATCCTCTGCTTCGTCGAATTCGATGACTGACAGTACGGGACCGAATATCTCTTCCTGAGCGATTTTCATCGAATTGCTGACGTTGTCGAACAGGGTTGGCTCTACGTAACTGCCACCGGTTTCTACCTGTGCTACGCGTCCCCCGAGCAAGAGTCGCGCGCCTTGTGCTTGACCCTCTTCGATGTACTGCATCACCCCATCCAGATGACGGCCGTCAACCATTGCGCCGACGTTGGTATCAGGGTCGAGAGGATGCCCCGGCTTCCAGCCCCTCATGGCCTCGACAACCATCGGTACAAAACGCTCTTTGATCGATGCCTGCACCAGCAAACGTGAACCGGCAGTGCAAACCTCACCTTGGTTGAAGGCGATGGCTGCCGCTGCTGCTTCGGCCGCCACCTGCAGATCGGGGGCATCCGCAAACACGATGTTGGGACTTTTGCCGCCGGCCTCGAGCCAGACTCGCTTCATATTCGACTCACCCGCATAAACCAGTAACTGCTTGGCTACTTGGGTCGACCCGGTAAACGCCAAGGTATCAACATCACCGTGCAGGGCCAGCGCCTTGCCCACGGTGTGGCCATAGCCCGGCAGAACATTGAGCACACCCGCTGGAAGACCCGCCTCCAGAGCAAGCTGTGCGATGCGGATAGCCGTCAGCGGAGAACGCTCCGAGGGTTTGAGGACAACCGAGTTACCGGCAGCCAGCGCCGGCCCCAACTTCCAAGACGCCATCATCAGTGGGAAATTCCACGGCACGATAGTCGCAACCACCCCAACCGGCTCCCGGGTAACCAGCCCGAGCTGATCAACCGAGGTCGCTGCCACCTCATCGTAGATTTTGTCTATTGCCTCACCGCACCAGCGGATACTGTCAATGCTCCCCGGGAGGTCGACCGACAGCGAATCGGAAATCGGCTTGCCCATGTCCAATGTTTCCAGCAGAGCCAGCTCTTCGGAATGGGCCTGCAACAATTCGGAAAAACGCACCATCACTGCCTTGCGCATTGCAGGTGCTTGGCGTGACCAGACACCGGACTCGAACACTGACCGGGCACTGGCCACCGCCAAATTCGCATCTGCCGCATCGCAACTCGCGACCAAGGCAAGCACACGCCCGTCAATAGGACTTATGCACTCGAAGGTTGCACCTGAACTGGCCGACACATATTTGCCATTGATGAAGGCTCGCCCTTCAATGCTCAGCGCCTTGGCTCTGGCTTCCCACTCTGATCGGGTCAACTGACTCATGGTTAAAACTGCTCCTGGGTTCGGATGGATGCGATCTCAAATCGCCTTAAACATATGGAACCATATCTTTTAGCCCATGAGAACCCCAGAAAAGCGAATATGAGGCGTTTTTTTTGACTTTTTATGCGTTAAAATTCTATAATTCCCCCACGAATACGTACAAAAATAATATTAAATATGAAATAGAATTTTAAAAGAAACGCACATCCGGACGCGCTTGACGCTACATCGGACTATTGCCACAGGCGTAAAACGGCGCCGCCCATGAATGAATCAACCATGAGCCCTACTTCAAGCCTCATACGCCTTAACCAGGAAGGTAAAACGGAGTCTGTTACCCGTCGCCTGATAGAAATGATCGATCTGGGGTTGTTCACAGAAGGCGAACAGCTCCCCAATGAAAGTGCCCTGGCCACCCAACTCGGCGTCGCCACGGTTACGCTGCGGGACGCGCTTGCGGTCTTGCGCGAGCGCGGGGTTATCGAAACCCGGCGCGGACGCAGCGGCGGGAGCTTCATCTGCGCCGCGCCGCAAACCTCAGATCAGTCCCTGTTCGATCAACTACGTGAATTCAGCACGCTTGAACTGCGTGACCTCGCCGATGAACACGCTGCCATTTCAGGCGCCGCCGCCCGACTGGCGGCTCAGCGCACCGGGCCTGAGCAACATGCAAGACTGAGCAGCCTTGTCGACGCCCTGGCCAACGCTCAAGAGCGGCGAGAGCGCCGCCGAGCAGACGCCAGATTCCATATAGAAATAGCCGTGGCAGCGCAGTCTGTGCGCCTGACTCACAGCGAAGCGCGTCTGCAGGCGGAGCTTGGGGAACTGTTATGGCTGCCGTTTGCCGGCCAACCGGATCCACAGGCCATCGAGCGGGAGCATAGAGCTATCCTGGAA
>NZ_JBFUIC010000341.1:0-4126 GCF_056402075.1 Pseudomonas sp. P4_C3 | reverse complement strand
AAATCACACTGAACTGATGATGGAGGTTGTTTTATGCCGAAATTACTGGGTAAAAGGCCACTGGCTATTTTGTGTCTCATGTCTTTTTTCACCGTGAACGCTGCACAAGCTGCGCAGGAGGGGGTTGTTCGTCACCGCGTCGCTAACTCAACTATTCCTGTCGCCGCTGCCGTTGAAGTACCTGGTTCCTTTTCAACGATATACCTGTCGGGGAAGCTTCCTCCGGTGCAAGATCCTCGCCAGAGTATCACTAGCCCGCTCGCTTATGGTGGGGACACAAAAGGGCAGACGATTGCAGTTTTTAAAGCGATAGAGAAAAGTCTGAACGATATTGGGCTGGGACTGGGCGATGTGGTCAAACTACAAGTGTTTTTGGTGGGTGACCCGGCCAAGAATAACAAAATGGATATGGAGGGCTTCATGGAAGGTTATGCGCAGTTTTTCGGAACAAAAAATCAGCCCAATGTACCCGCTCGCTCCGTCCTGAAAATTGCTGGGTTACCCAATGACGCGTGGCGAGTAGAGATCGAAGCGGTGGCTTTGCGCCAAAAGACCTTGTAAATAGCGAAACATATAAGCCTTGAGTGTGAAAAAGTGCGTATTGGTCATTGGAGGGAGTCGCGGAATAGGTTTTGCGGTGGCACAATATTTTGCATCTCGTGGCATGGGCTTGATATTACTATCCAGAGATCTTGAAAGTCTAAAGCTCGCACGCTCAAGAATAGTTTCGGGCTACCCGGAAACTCTCGTAAAGACTCATGCAGTCGACATGAAGGATCCTGAGGCAATAGATAAAGAAATGGTGAAACTCCTCAGTGAGAATCCTTCTGTCGACATATTGGTTAACTCCGCGAGAGTGTTGGTGGTTGGTCAGGCTTCATCCATGCAAGCAATAAATGTTGTTTCAATGATTTTAGCGCGGGAAACGGCGCATCTATAGTTTTATGGTGTTTGGGGAACTCAGTTGTAGTTTGTGGCGACGGGAGGCGATGCGAGACGATGTCTGTCAGCTATAGTTTGTCTTGTGTCTGATGTGTGATTGCTTAGATTGGAATGTTATTTTTCATTTTGCTGATTTGCGGCGCAGCTCCGCCTTTCAGGCGGATTTTATCCGCCGCCCGTTGTAAATGTGACAAATGGCGCTTGATCTTCAGCCACCTCTTTCCAGCTGTCATCCGGATCAAAACGCTTCATCGATTTCGCCAGTTTTTCACCACTTGGCCCCAGGTCTTTCTCGAACACCTGTCCTTCATGACTGATCATGAAACTCATCACGCCGGTGTCATCGTATTTCGCCGGCCAGGCGATCAGGGCAAAGCCCCGGCTCATCTTGTCACCGATGAGGTAGCTGTAGGTGCCACCCGGCGCCGAAGGGCCCTGGCCATCAAGGATGCGGAAGCGGTAACCATGCCACTCTTCGTCGGCAATGGCTTTGCCGAATGAAGGCCCCAGCGGGCTGATCTGGCCGCTGTCGTCTTCCGCCCAGTAGAGTCCATCGTGCTTGCCGGGGGTGCTGAAGATTTTCTGCGCGTACTCGAGTGCGCCATCACCGTCTCGATCGACTGACGCATAGTCCATCTGGGCGTCGTGATAGGCCAGCACCGATTGCACCGCGGCCAGTTCGTTGCGGCCGATTTGACGGGCACGGATCTCGGCACTGCCGGCCTTCAGGTCGAAGCGCCAACCGTTCGCGTCTTTTGTCATGGGGATGGGCAGTGTCCAGTTCTTGCTGCCGACCGCCAGGACTGCCTTGCGCTCGCTGGAGTTTTCTATGTGATGTTGCTCGCGGTATTGCTGCAAAAACGCATCCACATCTTCGCGCTGCACGCCTTCACGCGGGATGTAACTGTGCCAGTCACTGCCCAGCAGCTCCGTCAGGCGTGCCTGGTCGGAGTGTTCCGTGCCCAGTGCTTCGACAAAGGCTTCCGCGGCCTTTTCTGGCGTTGGAAAGGCCTGCTGCGCCGTCGCCATGTACGACCACAACAAGCCGGCAGCTATCGCAAGGACATGAGGGAGCAAGCCCATGAGTCCCTTCACTCGAGGTTGGTTTTTCAACGACGACCCCCCCTTTGACGCGCTGGTGGATTGGACGGCCGACTGACCTGGTGACCGGCCGATCGCGCGGCACTTGGGCGTTGGGCGGATGCCTGGCTGGCCCGGCCACGATTGGCCTGGACATTGGCCTGGGACGGTGAGCGTGCGCCGGCGAAGGCGTTGTTGCGGGCACTGCCGGTACTGACGGCCGGCCGTTGATTCGCCGTTTGACGCGTCTGCGCCTGGCCCTCTCTGCGCTGATTCAGCTGAGCGCTCTGGTCCCTGGGTTGCTGATTGACTTGAGAGGCCTGTTTGCGGAGTTGCTGATTCTCCCGGGTGTTTCTGGCCGGGCCCTGGCCTCTGTCAGCCGCCTTTGGCCTGTCTGCACCGGCCTGTAGCCGATCTCCGCCCACGGTTGCGGACTGGAGTTGGCGCGTTTGATCACGGGCTTCGCGGTTGCTGGTGGCAGGTCGTTCGATACCGTGCTTGTCCATTGAGGTGCGGGCATTTTCACGGGCCTGGGCGCGTTGGGCATTGTCCCCGCGATAGGCCTCACGCTGACTGGCGCCGTTCAGTTGCCGACCGTACTGTGAGCGGCTCGCACTGTCTCGATAGGGCACGCCATTGCGGTGCACCGGGTTGTGTTGCCATTTGTTGTTGGTGATCCGGTTGTTGCCGTTGATGTTGTTGTAACGATTGACGTCGATGTCGACGTCGTTATTGCCCCAGTCACATTCACCCCACAACGATCCTACGATCGCCACACCAGCGCCAAACGCGAGTCCGGCCATCAGGGCCTGACCAGGGTAATAGGCCGGTGGCGGTGGATAGTACGCAGGCGGCGACGCCGGGTAGRGCCAGGTGCCGTAGGTGGTTGTCGGGTTATACGTGGGGACGTACACCACCTGCGGATCGGCAGGCTGAATGATGATGGTGGAGTTGCTGGCCGGGGCCGATTCAGGGGCCGGTGCCGCAGTCGTGGTCGCCGGTGCTGGCGCCGCGACATTCTGGATCGTCACGTTCTGATATTGGTTGCTCTGCAGATTGCCGGCTGCCTGTGCCTGGCGACGCAAGCGTTGCGCGCTTTCCATGACATCGTCGGGCTGCGCCAGGAAGGCATCACCCAGGCGTTGGACCCAGACGGGATCCTGTCCCAGCGTTGCCAGAACCTGCGGGAAGGCGACCAATGCCTGCACGCTCGGATCCCAGGGCTGGTTCGCCACCTGTTTGACCGCATCGTCACCCTTGGCGTCCGGGTGCGCTTTGGACCAGATGACCGCCTCGCCGACTTCCCCGGGGTAGGTGGTGGCCATCAGTACCTGTGCAAACAGTGGGTCCGGGTAAAGCGCAATGGGCGCCAGCATCTGATCCAGCTGTTCCTGGGTAAACACGGGATCTTTGGCAGGCGCGGTGACGGGCACTGTATCGGTAGCGGGTGCCGGTGCGGCGGCGGTCGCATCTGCAGTCTGTGCCAGGCAGGAAGACCCACTCAAAAACAGTACGGCTGACAACGCGTAAAAAAATGGAATGCGCATTGCACCCCCTATGTGGTCAGGCAGGCTTGAAATGAGTGAGTCGATGCAGCAGAGGTGAAAGCTGACTTTGCAAGCCACAGAGTCCAGCTTCGTTGCCGCTTCCTAAGGGTAGCAGTTCATTTCAAGAATCAAGGTTGCCTTTAAAACGGTGTCACCCTGGTCACTGGGCGCTGGCATCGCTTTCGTGTTCTTCGGCGAATGCCATGAACACCTCCAGGTCCAGCACGTCCAGCTTGATCTGGGCGATGAACGCCGAGAAAGCCAGATTGGCCGCCAGTAGACGCAGGTCAGAGGCCCAGGCCGGAAGATAGACCGGGCCCTTGAGCCAGCCGGACTCGAACAGTGGCGCCAGGCGCACGGTGTCAGCCAGGCTGAGGCGCCCGGCAAACAAATGCCCCACCAGTTCCGGCCGGTTATCGCGGATTGCAATGCGCAGCAGGGTGTGGACGCCGAGCAATCCGGTCAGGTAAGCGGCATCCTTGGTGAACGCCGAACCGCCCCGCAGGTTGGCGCCGCGAAACACCCGTTGGGTGGAGCGGAAGGACTCCTCCTGCGAC
>NZ_JBFUIC010000340.1:0-4133 GCF_056402075.1 Pseudomonas sp. P4_C3 | reverse complement strand
AAGTGATCCTCTTCAATGGTCGTGGCGTGGCCTCGTCCTCCGGCCAGCCACGTCGTCGCATTGAAGACATGGCTGATGATGCCGCCGCCTTCGTACGTGCCTTGGGCCTGGAGAAAATCGATGTATTGGGCTTCTCACTTGGCGGCTTCCAGGCGTTGGATCTGACATGGCGACATCCCGCACTTATTCGTAAGCTGATGCTATTGGGTACAGGCCCGCGTGGAGGCAACCCGGACATGGAACCTGAGGTACTGACGACCGCGCCGCGTCCAGTTCCGACCTACGAAGACTTTGAGTACCTGTTTTTTGGCCGTTCCGAGGTGGCAAAGCGAGCTGCAAGCGAATTCTGGGAGCGCCGGCATCAGCGCGAGGATCAGGATCCGCCTACTTCGCAGGAAGTTGCATCGGCGCAGATCGAGGCAAACATGCTGTATCTGCCGAGGGTGTCCGAAGACGATCCGTTTGCCTACTTACGTCAAATCAAGCAACCGACGTTTATCCTTAATGGCGTGCACGACGTAATGATTCCGACCATCAACTCGTTCTACATGGCGCGCAATCTGCCGAACGCGCAGTTGTTTATTTATCCGGATGCCGGGCACGGCGCGCAGTTCCAGTACCCGGAGCGCTTTCTCTATCACGCCGCCAGGTTTCTCAGCGAATAACGTCAACCCCGATCCACCGACTCAAGGTTGTCACCATGATCAAGTTCAAATTTCTATTGTGGATGTTCACTCAACTGCTGAAACGGCAGGTCAGGAAAAACCCCGATTGCGCCCGCTACATCGCAGGCGAGGATCTTGTGTTCCAGATCCGTACCGATGCAGGTGTCGGCCGCTATTTCGTCATCCGAAACGGCGCCATCCGCTCCGTTGCCGGCCTGGCCGACAATCCGCGCTTCACTTTGAAATTTAAAGACGCCGATAAGGGTTTTGCAATTCTCTCGGCCAAGGACAGCCAGGCAGCGTTCCTTAGAGGGCTGGGTAACGAGGAGTTGGTTATCAGCGGTGATTTCCTCAAGGTAATGTTTTTCCAGGGACTGACTGCTTACCTGCAGCCACCCAAATTGGTCGCTCCCTATGACCGCACTGCGTTTTAACGACGATGGCGCCTGACAAAATGCTAAACAAGACCTATGGGCAGCTGTGTCCGATTGCCAGAAGCCTCGATGTGCTAGGCGAGCGCTGGACGCTATTGGTGCTCCGCGAACTGCTATTGGGCCCAAAGCGGTTCAAAGAGCTGTTGGCGGTATTGCCGGCAATGGGGACTAACCGGTTGTCCGCACGCCTGAAGGTGCTGGTAGACAACGGAATCGCCAAGCCTGCTACAGCGCCAATAGCCGCCTACGAACTAACGGAATTGGGGGAGCAGTTGCGTAAACCACTGCTCGCGCTAGGACTCTGGGGGCTGAGCTTGCCAGTGGACGAACGCATCGATCCCGCAACTGCACGCGCTGAACTCATAGCCCTCAGCCTCACGGGCATTGGCTGCTCCGATGCGAGCACTGGATTACGCGCCACATACGAGTTTCACGTCGGCGAGGAAGTCTTCCACATACGCGTGGATGACAGCCAGATACTCGCGCGCTCAGGTAATGCCCCAGCGGCCGATGTGGTCATCCACTGCGATCTGAATACCTTCATGGCGCTGGCCCTACGACAAATTTCGCCGGCAGATGCATTGCGCGAAGGTCGGGCTCATCTACCGCACACACAGCTCGAAACCTTCGAGCAACTGTTTCAAGCGCTCGAATTCAATCCGGAAAACTTACCGGACACATTGCTTGCTGCTCTTCCTCATTCCAGCCTTGTGGGAACACCAGATGAAAGCTGAAACAAACCTGCTGAACCAATCCCTGCAACTGCCCAACGGAAGCGTGCTGCGCAATCGACTGGCCAAGGCATCGATGAGCGAGACGCTCGGCACTTACGATAACCGTCCCACCCTGGGGCTGGTCGAACTCTACCGTCGCTGGGCAGCTTCCGGTCTGGGACTAATCATTACGGGGAATGTGATGATTGACCGTCGCGCCCTTGGCGAACCGGGCAATGTCGTCATTGAGGACGAGAAAGATCTGCCGGTACTGCGACAGTGGGCGAAGGTTGCTACCGACCAGGGGGCAGCGATCTGGGTGCAACTCAACCACCCTGGCAAACAATCGACAAAGGGGCTGAACGCCAGCAACCTTGCTCCATCGGCTGTTCCGTTCCGAGAGGATATGGCTGCCTTTTTCGAAACCCCGCGTGAAGCCACTGTTGCCGAGATCCAAGACATCATCGAGCGCTTCGGGCGCAGTGCCGCCATCTGCAAAAAAGCTGGATTCGGCGGCGTGGAAATCCACGGAGCACACGGCTACCTAATCAATCAGTTCCTCTCACCCCATCACAATCGGCGCGAAGACGAATGGGGTGGCACACCGCAGAAGCGTCGCCGTTTTGTGCTGGCCGTCTACGCCGAAATTCGACGCCAGGTCGGAGCGGACTTTCCGGTGGGGATTAAACTCAACTCGGCTGATTTCCAGCGCGGTGGCTTCACTGAAGAGGAGTCGATGGAAACTATCCGCGCGCTGATCGACGCGGGTATTGATCTAATCGAGATATCCGGCGGCACCTACGAGGCTCCAGCCATGAGTGGTGCGATGCATGAGCCGAAAAAAGGCTCTACCGTAGCGCGCGAAGCCTACTTCTTGGAGTTCGCYGCGAAGGTTCGAGCTAACGTGCAAGTGCCCTTGATGGTCACAGGCGGTTTTCGCACTGCKGCAGGGATGAACGAGGCACTGCGCTCCGGATCGCTGGATGTGGTCGGTCTGGCACGATTGTTGGCCATTGATCCGGATGCCCCAGCGGCATTGCTGAAGGGGAGCGACAGCAATCAACAGGTGCGACCAATCAATACCGGCATCAAGGCCGTGGATCGCATGGGGATTATGGAAATCCTCTGGTACACCGGACAACTCAAACGCATTGCCAAAGGTGGCGAACCTCGCCCCAACGAAAGTGGATTCTGGGCGTTCCTTAAAGCTGCGTTCGGCAGCGGGTGGGGGGCATTGCGCACTCGCCGCTTGCGGGCCCGCTCCTGAAACCGGCATAAGCTGCGAGTCCCGAGACGCTGCCCTCAGCACCAGTCGGCCGCTTTATTGCTGTACTGGCGTTGACCTCTTACTCGGGTCGTAGAAGCAATCGCACCAGCAATGGTCGCGCGCGGCTTTAGCGTATTCACCAGTCACTGACTACGATTTGAAAACTGAACCTGGTAGGCAGGCCTTTTTGGAGCAACGGTGCCATGTGTTGTGTCCGCAGAAAAAATCAGCGAAGCAGGACGATGTTCTGAGGAAGTTAGGATTACATTTCAGTTTGTGAAACAGAGAAGCCAATAGCGGACGTTCACCGAGGTCCGATTTCGGCCAGGAGCGGCCCTTGGGCGAACGATAAGTCCATCATTTTCTGTATTAACTAAAGTTCGGCTCGGTCAACACGTTACGCCCTGACTGGCGCAATCGCATGCGAAAAAGATAATCACGAAGATTTGATGTTTTTTTCAGCCATTGCGCACTTTCGGGCACGCGTTCCAAATAATCGAGCATAGGCGTCAGGATGGCGTCCGCCATGCTGTAGTCCGCCCCGCAGAAAAATTGCTGCCCGTCCAAATGCTTCGCCAGCAGCCCAAGTGTCTGGATCGCCATTGGCTCGGCGGTAGTCACAGCTTCTCTATCAATAGGGCGTGACGGCTGCGCAGGTGAAACCAGCAGTAAAAGATAACGACGTATCAGTCGATCATCGGCATACATCGCCAGGGCAGCGGACCACTGATCGACCTTTACCTGCTGGGCCAAGTCAGCGGGTCTTGGAGAAGTATGCGCAAAGGCTTCATCCAGGTAGCGGCAAATGGTGGTTGTTTCAATTACGCTCCGCTCTCCATGCAGCAAAACCGGGACCTTGCCAAAAGGATGCAGTGCCTTGTGTTCAGGGCTGTGGAGCGTGATCGTTTTACCATCCACCTGCATCCCGTGTGTGTAATCTAGCGCTTTCTCTTCGCAGTAAAGTCTGACACTACGTACGAAGGTGCTAAATCCAGGTCCCAGTATGTGCAATTTCATGAGTAGCTCCTTGAGGGAAGAGTCGGCAATTCTGGTC
>NZ_JBFUIC010000339.1:0-4140 GCF_056402075.1 Pseudomonas sp. P4_C3 | reverse complement strand
ACACTTTGCCCCATGTGGGAGCGACCCCGCTCGCGATGACTGCTTGTCAGTCGCCAATGATGGCGACTGACACTCCGCTATCGCGAGCAAGCTCGCTCCCACATGGGGCAAAGTGACCTTGAGTCTTGTGTTTGTCAGCTGCTTTCCATTGACGAGACCCTTTGCTATGGAACACCAACCTCTGACTCATCCGCTGAGTGCCGCCCCAGTGCGCGCCGCTCGGGGTGTTTCGCCAACGACGCGCGCCTGGCTTTTCCTCTCGCCGTCGATGCTGTTTCTTGGCGTACTGATTGCCGCGAGCCTCCTGGTACTGCGCATGAGCGTGGGCACCAAAGGCGCGGAATGGTCCGGGTTCAGCCTGGCCAGTTACGCCCAGTTGCTGGAACCCTATTACCTCAAGTCGCTGATGCTGACCCTGCGCCTGGCGCTGATCAGCGCGGTGATCGCAGTGATCCTGGCGATCCCGGTGGCCTACACCATGTCACGCCTGACTTCGCCATTCGTGCGGCGGATCTTCCTGGCGGCAGTGTTGCTGCCCTTGCTGGTCAACCTGTTGCTGCAAAGCTACGGCTGGCTGGTGATCCTCGGCCCCGGTGGCATGCTCAACCAGGCACTGATGGGCCTGGGCCTGATCAAGCGCCCGATCATGCTGTTGTACAACCAGAACGGCGTGTTGATGGGCCTGGTGCAAACCGCCTTCCCGCTGGCCGTGTTGCCGATTGCCAGCGCCATGCGCGGCGTCGCCCGCAGCTACGAAGAAGCTGCCGCTACCCTGGGTGCGAGTCGCTTCCAGGTGTTCCGCCAGGTGGTATTGCCGATGAGTCTGCCAGGGATCATTACCGGTGCGACCCTGGTATTTGCCTACAACGCCAGCAGTTTCGTGGTGCCCTTGCTGCTCGGTGGCCGGCGCGTGCCGATGCTGGCGGTGATGGTGCATGACCAGATCGCCCCGCTGATGAACTGGCCCGCCGCATCCGCTGCCGGTGTGGTGCTGATCGTCACCACCCTCGCGATCATGACCCTGTCCGAATACATCACTGGCCGTCGTCGGCGCATGCTGGAGGCTTCGCAATGAGTACCCTGATCAAGAAGCGCCAGTCGCTGTTGCCGGGTGATACCGGCAAGTTTGCCGGCATCCTCTCGGGCTTCATCCTGCTGTTGGCGGTGCTACCGATCCTGACCATGATCGTGATGTCGTTCAGCGGCGCGTCGAACCTCGACTTCCCGCCAAGCAGCTACAGCCTGCAATGGTACAAGGCCGCCTGGCACACCTTCGTGTCGCCGGATGCCAGCGATGTGCTGAGCCTGGGCAAAGCCATGAGCACCAGCCTGATGGTGGCGTGCCTGACCATGGTCTTCGCCACGATCATCGCGGTGCCGGCGTCTTACGCGCTGACCCGTTGCGAGTTCCGTGGCAAAGCCGTGGCGCTGCAATTGATGTCGTTGCCCCTGGTGTTCCCGATGGTGGTATTGGGGCTGGCGTTGCTGCTGGTGTTCGACAGCCTGCCGTTTCAGATGACCACCTCGCGACTGGTGATTGCCCACGTGATCCTCGCGTTGCCGTTCGTGGTGAAGAACTGCACGGCAGCGATGCTCTCCATCGGCAGCGAAGTCGAAGAGGCCGCGCAAATGCTCGGCGCTTCACCGCTGCGAGCTATTGTCGATGTGGTGGTGCCGTTGATGAAGTCGGGGATCCTGGCGGGCATGCTGCTGGCGTTCATCGTCTCGTTCAACGAATTCACCGTGACCTACTTCCTCTACACCATCGATGTGATGACCGTGCCGATCTGGATGTACAGCCGCACCGTGTCTTCGCTCGACCCAACCGTATTTTCGTTTGCCGTGCTGATCGTGCTGATCGACTTCGTCCTGATCTGGGCGCTGGAGAAGCTGGTTGGTGAAGGTGGCGTTTCGTTCTGATTTCTTGAGGTGATTCACATGTCTGGTCTGATTCTGGAAAACGTCGAGAAACATTACGGCTCGGCCTGCGCGGTAACGGATGTGAACCTGCATTTGCCCGAGGGCAAACTGGTGTGTTTCCTCGGCCCTTCGGGCTGCGGCAAAACCACCTTGCTGCGCATGATTGCCGGCCTTGAAACCCTGACCGGCGGCGAAATCCGCCTGGACGGTGAAGACATCGGCAACACCCCGGCGCACCTGCGCAATTTCGGCATGGTGTTCCAGTCCCTGGCGTTGTTCCCGCACATGACCGTGGGTGAGAACATCGCTTATCCGCTGAAACTGCGCGGGGTCAGCAAGGCCGATCAGCAGGCGCGAGTGGTGGAGTTGCTGGAGCTGATCCAGTTGCAGCAAATGATTGATCGTCCGGTGGCCAAACTGTCCGGTGGCCAACGCCAGCGTGTGGCAATTGCCCGGGCGATTGCCAATCACCCGAAAATCCTCCTGCTCGACGAGCCGTTGTCGGCGCTGGACGCCAAGCTGCGCGAGTCGATGCAGGTGGAAATCCGTCAACTGCAACAGCGCCTGAACATCACCACCATCATGGTGACCCACGACCAGCGTGAAGCCATGACCATGGCCGATATCGTGGTCGTACTGGGTGAGCACAAGGTGCAGCAGGTGGGCACACCGATCGAGATCTACCGCCACCCGGCCAACGAGTTCGTCGCGGATTTCATCGGCTCGGGCAACATCTTCCCGGCCACGGTGCTGGGTAATGGCAAAGTCAGCTTGCCAGGCGGCGATGCGCTGCAAGTACCGATCTGCAGCAGCATTGTGGCTGGCGAAAAGGTGAAGATGCTGATTCGCCCGGAAGACCTGCAACTGTCAGCACCCCAGGCGACCGCGGGCAACCGCTTGCTGGGCAAGGTGACGTTCGTGCGCGATATCGGCGCGACCATCGAGACCACGGTGGAGTGTTCCGGGGTGTCGTTTACTGCGCTGAGCACGCCGTGCCAGGGCTTTGGCCTGAGCGTTGGGCATCCGGTGTCGGTGACCTTGCCGGTGGAGGCTTGCCGGGTGCTTGGCGCCTGATCCGGATTTGATGTTGTTTGTGCTGGCCTCATCGTCGGAACGCCGCCCGGACCAAGCTCGCTCCCACACTGGATCGGTGTACACCAGAACCCTGTGGGAGCGAGCTTGCTCGCGATGGGGCCGTTACTGCTTGCAAAGAATCAAGCTCAGACCGTCAACCGCAACCGCGCCAGATCCCTTAACGGCGGCGCCCCGAACAACCGGCTGTACTCCCGGCTGAACTGCGACGGACTTTCATACCCGACCCGATACCCCGCCGCCGAAGCTTCCAGCCCTTCGGCCAGCATCAACCGCCGCGCTTCCTGCAGGCGCAGCTGCTTCTGATACTGCAACGGACTCATCGCCGTCATCGCCTTGAAGCGGTGATGCAGGGTCGACACGCTCAGGTTCACTTCCTTGGCCAGATCATCAATGCGCAACGGCTGTTCAAAATTGCCGTTGAGCCATTTGATCGCCTGGCTGATGCGATGGCTCTGACTGTTGGCGATGGCGATTTCGTACAGCCGATGCCCCTGCTTGCTGCGCAACAGGCGATAGAGAATCTCCCTGCGAATCAGCGGCGCGAGCATGGCGATGTCTTTTGGCGTGTCCAGCAACCGTGCCAGGCGCAGCACGGCGTCGAGCATCGCGGTGTCGAGTTTTTCGACATACAGCCCGCGCCCGGTTGGCCGGGTGGGCACGCCGAGGGGGCCGGCGTCGGCGATCAGTGCGGTGATTTCCGTCGGGTCGATGTCCAGGCGCAGGGCCAGGATCGGTTCCTCAGGCGAGACATCCACCACCCGTCCACTGAGCGGCATCGAGACCGAGACCACCAGGTAGTTCAACGGGTCGTAATTGAAGTATTCATCGGCCAGCCGAACTTCCTTGCGCCCCTGGGCCATGATGCACAGCGCCGGTTGCGCCAGCCCCGGGGCGAACTCGTGGGACTGGCTGTGGCGTGACATGAACAGCGAGCCGATGGCCGTGGCATAACTGCCATCTTCGGCGGTGTTGCGGCGAATGATCGCCGCCAGTTCCGCACGTTGCTTTTCCATGTCGGTGTCCAGCGGGGCTTGAAAGTGATCGAACGACGACATGCGAGGCATCCTCGGCAAGGCATGAGTAATGGGCAGAGCATAAGTTTGTGCAAGCCGCAGCGGTAGACAC
>NZ_JBFUIC010000338.1:0-4141 GCF_056402075.1 Pseudomonas sp. P4_C3 | reverse complement strand
ACCCCCATCTTTCGCCCTTTGATGAGTTTCAACAGCTCAAGCATCACCCTCTTTACGAGCAGTATCTGCGTGGTGGCTCGCGCATCAGCTACGGCGCGCGTGCCATTGCGAAAGGCGGGCTTCAGTCGTTGCCGAAGATGCACTTTCCGGGTGGTCTGCTGATTGGGTGTGATGCCGGTACCTTGAATTTTGCCAAGATCAAAGGTTCCCACACAGCCATGAAGTCCGGGCTGCTGGCGGCTGACACCATCTATGAAGCGCTTGCTGTCAATGATTCGGCCGGTCAGGATCTGGCAGCGTATGCGGGGAAATTCAGAGCGTCATCAATTTACGACGAGCTATACCAGCAGCGTAATTTTGGTCCTGCCATGCACCGATTTGGCAATCTACTCGGAGCCGCATATTCCTGGGTTGATCTGAATCTTTTGAAAGGGAAATTGCCCTGGACTTTCCACGACAAGCGCCCCGACTACTCGACTATGGCTACTGCCGATTGGGCTCCGGTTATTCACTATCCGAAACCCGACAACATACTGAGTTTCGATAAGACCTCCTCGGTCTATCTGTCGAACACAAACCACGAAGAAGATCAGCCCTGCCACCTGACGCTCAGGGACTCTGCGATCCCCATCGCTTTCAACCTGCCCACCTATGCCGAACCGGCGCAACGGTACTGTCCTGCCGGTGTGTACGAGGTTGTGGAGGATACATCAGCGAGCCGATTTCAGATCAATGCGCAGAACTGTCTGCATTGTAAAACCTGTGACATCAAGGACCCGAGTCAAAACATCATTTGGCGCGCACCCGAGGGAGGCGGGGGCCCCAACTACACCAGCATGTAGAGGAGAAAGAGTCGCTACGCGATTGAGCGACCGAAGCGTGACTAGTGCGATGCGTGGAACAAAACAATAACGAACTCAATGATCACACTGCCTTCCTTACTAGAAATCTATCGGGAGCATCATGAAAAAATTAGCGTTAGTCCTCGTCTCCGGTTTGACCTCCTTCACCGTGATGGCGCAAGAAAACCTGACGGTTGTCACATATGGCGGAAGTGTCGCGGCGGCTCAGCAACAGTCCTCGATCAAACCCTATGCCGATAAAACAGGCGTCAAGATTCGTACCGAAGATTACTCGGGAGGTATTGCCCAGCTCAAAGCTCAGGTTGAGTCGAAAAAAGTGGCCTGGGATGTAATCGATATGGAAATGCCAGATGCCGTGCGGGCCTGTAATGCCGGCCTGTTGGAGCGCATCAACCCAGCGAAAGATCTCGCCGCCGCGCCTGATGGCTCTACGGCGACGGATTTCCTGCCAGGTTCGCTGAACGATTGCGGGGTCGGTGCTTACATTTGGAGCACGGCGGTTGCCTACAACACCAATGCCTTCAAAGGACAGGCCCCCACAACACTGGCTGATTTCTTCGACCTCAAAAAATACCCCGGTAAGCGTGGCTTGCGCAAAGCGCCCCAGGCGAACCTCGAATGGGCGCTGTTAGCGGA
Organism: Pseudomonas sp. P4_C3; assembly: GCF_056402075.1. NCBI lineage: Bacteria > Pseudomonadati > Pseudomonadota > Gammaproteobacteria > Pseudomonadales > Pseudomonadaceae > Pseudomonas > Pseudomonas sp. P4_C3. The sequence continues at coordinate 2,642 of NZ_JBFUIC010000338.1, read as the reverse complement.
TGGTGTTCCTCGTGATCAGGTGTACGAAACACTGGAGACCGATGAGGGGCTTCAGCGTGCTTTCAAAAAGCTCGACTCGATCAAGAGCCAGGTGATCTGGTGGGAAGCTGGCGCGCAACCTCCGCAGTTGCTGGCAGATGGTCAGGTCACGATGACTTCAGCCTGGAATGGTCGGATCTGGGCCGCACAGGCGAAAGAAAAACAGCCATTCAAAATCATCTGGGACGGTCAGATGTATGACATCGATGTGTGGGCCGTGCCGGTGGGTGCACCCAATAAAGCCAAGGCCATGGATTTCCTGCGCTTCGCAACCTCGACTCAAATCATGGCTGACCAAAGTCAGTACATCGCTTATGGCCCTACACGCAAGTCGTCCCAGCCACTGGTTCACGCCGATATGAAGTCGAGTATGCCGACGGACCCGGCCAACTTTGCGACGGCATTGCAGGTTAATTCGGAGTGGTGGGGCGATCATGCTGACGAACTGAACGAACGTTTTAATGCCTGGCTTGCAAAAAGATCCTCTGAATTTAGCCGTTAAGCCGTGTGGGTAGGCTTGCCATCGAAGTACCAGATTCGGTGATGGATAGCGGCTATTAGCCGAGCTGATCAAAGGAATTGCTCTCTGCTTGGTGCACTTTGCCCGACGCTTGCGTCGGGTTTTTTTTGTTTCAGCGCAAAACAAAAAAGGTGACCTGCAAGACGCATCGACGAATAAGCTCTGCTTATCTATGTACCAAATATAGATCGTTTGTAATAGGGTATAGGGGCTTATAGCATCGGATTCCAGAGGTTTGGACTTATTCGGAGGTTGCTATGAAGGTGCTGGTGGCGGTGAAGCGTGTCGTAGACGCCAACGTCAAAGTCCGTGTCAAAGCGGATGAATCTGACGTTGAGTTAAGCAACGTAAAAATGTCGATAAACCCCTTCTGCGAAATCGCTGTGGAGGCCGCACTTCAGTTGAAGGAAAGCGGGCAGGCCAGCGAAGTCATCGCCGTATCGGTGGGCCCTGATGCTTGTCAGGAGCAGTTGCGAACCGCACTGGCAATGGGCGCAGACAGAGCCGTGCTGATCAAGACGGGTAGCGATCTGGAGCCTCTTGCGATTGCCAAGCTTCTCTACACCGTTACCCAGCGCGAAGAACCCGGCATTGTTCTCCYGGGTAAGCAATCCATTGATGGTGATAACAATCAGACCGGTCAAATGCTTTCCGCATTGATGGGCAGCGCTCAAGGCACCTTCGCTTCGCAAATCAACGTCGTCGGTGAGTGGGTCAATATCATTCGTGAGGTCGACGGTGGACTGGAAACCAGAAGCTTGCGGTTGCCCGCAGTGATCACCGCTGATCTGCGCCTGAATGAGCCACGCTACGCCTCACTTCCCAACATCATGAAAGCGAAGAAAAAACCACTGGAGGTCATTGATGCCAGCGACATCGGTGTCGATATCGCTCCTCGTTTGAAAGTCATCAAGGTCTCGGCGCCGCCTGAGCGTAAGGCAGGCATTCGTGTGAGTAGCGTTCAAGAACTGGTCGAGAAGCTGAAGAACGAAGCGGGGGTGATCTGATGGCTGTGTTATTGATTGCTGAGCACCACGAGGGGGCTCTTAAGTCGGGCACCTTGAACGCTCTTTCAGCGGCTGCGAGCCTTGGGGCCGACGTCGACGTTTTGGTAGCAGGTCAGCAAGCGGGCAGTGTCGCGGAGGCGTTGGCTGCGTTTGCAGGTGTGAGTTGCGTACTGATTTCAGATGCGCCTGAGTATGCCGATCAAGGTGTCGAGAATGTGGCCGCTCTGGTTACCGAGCTGGTGAAGACCTCGACCTATGGTCATGTCATTGCCGCCTCTACGGCGTACGGCAAAAATTTGCTTCCTCGTGTGGCTGCATTGCTGGATGTCGCCCAGGTCAGTGACGTTGTGGAAATCGTTTCCCCGAACACATTCGTTCGGCCGTACTACGCCGGTAATGCCCTGGCGACCGTTGAAAGCTCTGACGCAGTCAAGGTGCTGACCGTCCGCACCACGGCGTTTGCAGCTGCCGAACGGACGGTGGCATTGGCGCCCATCAAGGCCATTTCTGTCTCTCACGACACCGGTCTTTCCAAATTCTTGAGTGCCGATTTCAGCGTCTCTGATCGGATCGAACTGACCTCGGCCAAGATCGTCATTTCCGGTGGCCGTGGCATGGGTAGCGGCGACAACTTCGCGCTACTGGAAAAAGTCGCCGACAAGCTTGGTGCCGCAGTGGGTGCCTCTCGCGCAGCCGTCGATGCAGGTTTCGTCTCCAACGATATGCAGGTTGGCCAGACAGGCAAGATCGTGGCGCCTGACTTGTACATCGCTGTCGGCATCTCGGGTGCAATTCAACATTTGGCCGGCATGAAAGATTCCAAAATCATCGTCGCGATCAACAAGGACGAGGAGGCGCCGATTTTCCGCGTTGCTGACTACGGCCTGGTTGCCGATTTGTTCGAAGCAGTTCCGGCTCTTGAAGCTGCCCTGTCCTAAGGAGTCTGAAATGAGCGCCAAGCGTACCTATACATTCGCTTTCGATTGTCCAGACCGGGTGGGAATCATCACCCGCACGGCGGGTCTTTTCGCCAGTCATGGCGGTTGGGTTGAGGAAGCCTCGCAGTTCTCTGACGA
>NZ_JBFUIC010000337.1:0-4178 GCF_056402075.1 Pseudomonas sp. P4_C3 | reverse complement strand
GACGTCAGGGATCTTGGCCGCTCGGGTGCAGCGGCGGAGCGAGGAAAGTGTAGCGGGTTGTCGGCGTTGCATCGGGCGCGAGCGTTGATACTTGAACACCCGATGCATACACCCGCGGTCACTGTTCGAACAATTGGCGATTGGCCCGTACGAAGTCAGCCACCGTCTGCGGTGCTTGACCGGTTACTTGCCCGATCACGCCGTCCACTCCGGAAAAAATCCCGTTCTGGTAATCGACCGCCACCGCCAGGAAGTGCTGGATGACAAATTCCGGCAGATCGTAGGTCTGCAGGTGCTGGCGATACTCCTCCAGCGTCGACGGACTGTAGGTGATGGTGCGGCCGACGATGGCGCTGATTTCCTCGGCAATTTGCTGATGGCTCAGTTCGACGGGACCGCACAACGGGTAGGTCTTGCCGATATGGCCGGACGGCTGGGTCAGGAGCCTGGCGATCACACGGGCCTGATCTTCGGCGGCAATCGGTGCGTGCCGCCCGCTACCGTACGGCAGCGTTATCCTGTTTTCCTTGACGATCTGATCCAGCACCCACGGAAAAATCAGCCATTCGGAAAAGAACGTCGGGCGAATGTGCACCACTGGCACGCCCGACCAGTCGAGTACGCGCTCGGCAATCCAGTGGTCGCGGGCGGCATGGCTCAGAGAGTCTTCCCGCGCGGAAATCTGCGACATTTCCACCACCACCTCGACGCCTGCGCGCCGTGCGGCATCGGCAAAATAGGCGGTTGCCTGAATGTAGCCGGGGCGAACCGGGTAGCACAGGTACGCGCCGGTCACGCCATCCATGGCGCGCAAGATATCGTCATGTTCCAGCAGGTCGCCGACAAAGATTTCGGCGCCCTCGTTCTGCAAGGCGGCGCTGCGTTCGTCCAGTTGATGCACGAAGGCCCGCACTGCATGACCTTCATTGAGCAGATGACGGACGGTGTAGACGCCGGTTTTACCGGTTGCTCCGGTGATGAGGTATTTGTGTGGCTGCATGATGGGTTCTCTCACTGTAATAAACGGGAAGTGGATCAGCTGTCGAAGGGTGCGTTGTCGATCAGGTCGCAGACATTCGGGCAATCGAAGCCATGGACATGGCGGCGCCCGACATCGGCGAGCCCGGTACCAATGGCCGTATGGGGTTTGTTCCTGGCCACTTCGGCAACGGCCTGGGTAAAGGCCGCTTTCATGCCGATGCGGGGGTAAAGCGCGAGCGTGTCGTCGACCAGCGAAGGGGTGATTTCATCCAGGTGCAGGCCCATGACATCGACATGGGCGCCCAGATAGATCAGGGCGATTTCCGGCTGTTTGCGGTCGGCGATGCCGGCGCTGGAGTGCAGGGCAATTGCATCCCAGACCTGTTCAGCTTTCGCCTGCGGATAACCGTTGGCCAGGAGAAAATGACGGGCGGCATCGGCGCCATCGACTTCAAAGCGCTGGTCGGCGGCAAACTCGGGCGTCAGCCCCAAATCGTGCAGCAGTGCGGCGAGGTAGACCGCTTCACGGTCGTACCGCAAGCCCCGGCGCTGGCCAAGGAATTCGGCAAACCACCATGTCCGGTGCACATGATGCAAAAGCGCCCTGGAGTGGACGCGTTCCACGAGCGATGCGGCTTTGCGGGCTAGCTCGGAGTCTGGAGCGCTGAAGCCGCCGATGTTGATGGGTGTATTCATGGTGCCTCCCGGGAATGACGTTGACTTGCCATTCACTCTATGGATTCGCCGTGTGGCGCAATTGACTATTTTCGGATTATTTGTGCCAATATTGGTACCTCGAACGTGCAGGAGCCCGCCGTGATGAACAAGACGAAACCTGGCCATTCATTGAAGAGCCGCACACCAAAACGCGTGGTGATTCTGGGGTTGCCACCCGTCGACGGGCTCGACGTCATCGGCCCGGCCGAGGTGTTTTCCCTGGCGAACACTCTGCACGACGGAGCCTTCGCGCCCTACGTGCTTGAACTGGTCTGCGCGGGCGTCGACCCGCAAATGGCCAGCAGCACTGGCATCGGGCTCATGGCGCACACGACCCTCGAGCACGAGCGGCGTGCCGACAAGGCCATCGACACGCTGATCGTGGCGACAGGCTGGCAGGCAATCGATCAGCTGGACGGGGCGGCCATAGAATGGATTCGCACGAGGTCCGAAAGCGTACGACGGGTGTGCTCGATCTGTGTCGGCGCGTTCGCCCTGGCAGACGCAGGGCTGCTGGACGGGCGCCGGGCGACGACTCACTGGCGCATGGCACGCGATCTTGCCGAGCGATATCCCAAGGTGCAGGTCGATCCGAATCCGATCTGGATCAAGGACGACAACGTCTATACCTCGGCCGGCATCTCGGCGGGCATCGACCTTGCCTTGGCGCTGGTCAGCGAAGACCTGGGGGATGACGTTGCGCTGGACATCGCGAAAAACCTGGTGCTGTTCCTGCGCCGTCCCGGTGGGCAGGCGCAGTTCAGTKTCGCCCTGCAATCGCAGCAGGTCCCCGGTTCTAATCTGGATGAACTGTGCCACTGGATCAGTGAGCACCTGAGTTCACAGCTGACCGTGGAAATCCTCGCAGACCGCTTTGCTACCAGTGTCCGAACCTTGATCCGGATCTTTCAGCGCGAGTTGCAGACCACCCCGGCCAAGTACGTGGAAGACGTTCGGCTGGAAGCCGCGTGCCGGGAGCTCGAACTGGGCGGGCGCTCGATGGAAGAGGTCGCACGCCGATGCGGTTATCACAGCGTCGACGTGCTGAGGAAGGTTTTCGCCCGGCGCCTTGGCGTGAGTCCCAGGGAGTACGCGCAACGTTTCGCGCCGGACGTGGGGTAGGGGCGCCCGAGGCTTTCGGAGAATGTCGAACGGTTCGATGCGCTGGAACTGTTGATCTGAGCGTTACCTCAGAACTCCAGATCGATCACCAAGGCCTCATCGAAATCAGGATTTTCATTGATGCCATTTTTGGCATAGCCCCGGGGGTTGCACGCCACGCGGGTGTTGCCCACCCGATAATCGAAGCTGCCATGGGTGTGGCCATGCAGCCACAGTGCCGGCTGCCAGTCTTTGATCCGCTCTTCGAGGTCCGAGACAAAACTTGAGTTGATCGGCGAGCCGGCAAAGGTCGGGCTGATGCTCGACYGGGTCGGGGCGAAATGCGAGACCACCACCGTGGGCGTGCTGCTGTCGCGGGTGAAGCAGTCTTCCAGCCAGGCGACGGTCTGCAGAAACACCAGTTGGGAAATGGCCGGGGTGAACAGGTCTGGAAAGTCGGGGGCGATCCTGATGTGGCTGAAGTCACGGATCAGTTGGGTCGCCAGGTCGATGCCCAGCGCCCGATCCTCCGGGCTGTCGAGCAGGCGATAGTCAGACCACAAGGTGCAGCCGAGAAAACGCACGCCGTCGTGGACGTATTCCGAACGTTCCAGAATGTGGATCTGCGTACCTTGCGCCAGGCTGTTCAACTGTTCGTAGGTGGAGACCAGGTCACTGCCATAGAACTCGTGATTGCCCGCCACGTACAGCAGCGGAACCGGGCACGCGCTGGCCCACTCGATGGCTTTGGCCGGCCGGGCGATGTCCCCGGCGAGTACGACAATGTCGGCATCCACGGTGGGAAAAGGGACCGCGTTGACGGACAGGTGCATGTCGGACAGCAAGGCGATGCGCATGGATCAACTCCGGCGTGTCTTGAGGGGCAGGTCGTCCAAATTACCCGTTGTCGACCCGTTGCCACAAGCCGGCTTTATGCCACGCCGAAAATCCACTGTAGGAGCGAGCCTGCTCGCGATGGCTATGTGTTGGGTGATGTGGTTTTGCGGGCGTACATATCCGTTTTTGCGGTAACGGCGACTATTGGTTCCGCCCTTACGGCGGGTCACTTGGAAGAGCGGAACGCCGCCCGGCCCCAAGTAACCAAGGGCTCTTGCCCCTKACGTTCGGTGCCTCGCCTAGGCTCGGCATGCCCTCGCTCCGGTCCTGCTCCGTGGGCCCGCCGCGATCGGCCATCCATGGCCCAGAGTGTGTAAAAACTGGTTCAAACATCGTCGACGCGTAGCGTCGACGATGTTTGGCTGGCTAATTACACCTAAAGCGTTCTTCGTAGCTCCAACCCGCTTTTAATGCCACTAGTAACGCTTCTCAGCTCGTCCATCGGGCAAAACAGGGGGCTTTTCAGGCCGCCAGCGCTTTCA